>JAKOPX010000547.1 GCA_029778665.1 Bacillota bacterium
CTTTTCAAGGAAAGGTGAAGGCTCAATGTTTATAAGTCTGTTCCATACAGGAAGGTAATAATTTTTCAGCACCTCAGATGCGTATGCAAGTGCCTGGAGCGCCATTTATTCATTTCTCCTTTTCGTTTCGATTATTTTAGTCGTTTCTTTGCGAGTGCAAATGCGTCTCCCCATCCTTTGGGTTTCTCTTCAGGCATCGCAACGGCGCTTGACATTCCTGAGCTTGCGGTTATTTTAGGAATGTTCTGATTCTTTTGTGCTATTTGCTGCGCGCGTTTCGTTTCGATTATCCGCATTGCTTCAGGATTCTGTAGCGCCTGCGACGCTATTTCTTCAGGGGTAGGCTGTTTCTGGTTGTTCACCGCCTTGATTCCCTTGTTAATGAGTGCAGCGATTATAAGCCTTCTCTGAGGGTCAAGGCTTTCAAGTTCCGGAGTTCTCTGTATCACTCTGTCAATGCCATCAAAGTCGTCCATGAGAGGTTTGAGTTCCGGAGACGAAGCAAGTGCATTTCGAGTTGCTTCATATTCAGCTAATTTTGACTGCTGCTGGAAATACTGAATCGCGGGACTGATTTCTTTCAGTATCTGTTTCTTTGTATACTCTGCCACCGCAGAGTTATACTCAGCCAGACGCTGCGCCCGCTCTTCGTCGGAGAGATACTCAAAACCGTCGAGCGGGAACTCGGGCGGTTCGAGCATTTCATCAACGATAGCATTTTCAGCAGCTTGCGACTGCTGCTGCATGGCAGCTTCCAATTCAGCGATCCTTGCTTTAAGCTGTGCGTTTTCCTGCTGTGCCCTCTGATACGCTTCAGTTGCTGTGAGGATAGCGTCAAGCGTATTCGGCTCAACAGTAGGTTGCTGCGAAACTGCCTGCCCAGCGGTCGGGTCTTCCGGAGAAACATTCTGTTCTACGGCAGGTTCCTGATCGGGAGCCTGTTCTTCAGCCTGAGTTTCAGGTGTTTCAGGCTGAAGAATTTCGTTTTCTGTAGGTTCTGCCTGTTCTTGCGCGTCACCACGTGCAAGAATTTCTGGTAGGACATCGTTTAAAGTCTTAGCCATATATATCACCTGGTGCAGCTATCGCTGCGCCCTGTCCTCCTCC
>JAKOPX010000548.1 GCA_029778665.1 Bacillota bacterium
AAGGTGTTCGTCGATCCCCAGGCAACGGAAAGAAAGGTCCTGAGATAAGATCGATAAGGTGCAGAAGCACCACAGCAAAAAACACAGATGCAAAGGCATCTGTGTTTTTTATGTCTCCATGACCGGATATTGCCGTCAGATGGTGAATCTCTCCATCTGTGTTCTCAGATCGTCGGCGAGCTTCTTTATCTTCGCAGCCATATTATTGAGTTCCTCGATGGATGCGAGCTGTTCTTCGGTAGAAGCGGACACTTCCTGTGTCGATGCCGAGACCTGCTCCGAAACAGCTGAGATGTTCTCCATGCTGTTGAGCACTTTTTCCTTGAACTTATCCATGTCATCTATCATATCGCCTGCTGTTACTATGTTCTCCGTCATTTCCGCCGTGGTCGTGCTTATCTTTTCAAACAGTTCTGTCGTCTGGGCAACCCTGCTGTTCTGTTCCCTGATTATGTTTTCTGCTTCACCCGCGAGTTCCGCTGAACTGAGTGCCTGCTTGTATATGGTGTTCAACTGGGCCTGGATGTCTTTCGTATGTTTGTTGGACTGCTCTGCCAGCTTCCGTATCTCTTCTGCTACCACGGCAAACCCTTTGCCCGCTTCTCCGGCACGGGCGGCCTCAATGGCGGCATTGAGCGAAAGCAGGTTGGTCTGTTCCGCGATATTCCTCAAAACCAGTGTTATCTTGTCTATGTTCTTCACATACATGTTCAGTTCATTTATCTTTTCCGCCACATCGGCCGTGATCCTGTTCGTCTGTTCATTCTTCATGTTGAGGTCCCTGATGGCCTCTATTCCGGATTCGGACAGTTCTTTCATCGCCGCCGCACTTTTCAGCAGTTCCTTCGTCCTGTCCGCAGTCCTGGTGATCCTGTCGGTAAGCTGCCTTACGTTTTCAACGCTGCTTTCGATTTCAGCGGCCTGGCTTGCCGCGCCCGAGGCAACTTCCGAAATCGCATTGGCGACGTCGCCCGATACTCTTGCAGAATCCGATGATATCGACGACATGGTTTCAACTGACGCCAGGACCTGTACCGCAACCTCCCTGGTCTGCCCCACGAGTTCTCTCAGGTTCCTTATCATCTCGTTGAAACTGGCCACAAGCCTGCCCAGTTCGTCTTTTCTCTTCATTTTCAGGGAGACCGTAAGATCTCCGTGCTCTGCCCTGGCCATGACATTGGTTATGTCCCTCATAGCCCTTGTCATTCTTAATGAGAATATGAAGCCAAATATTACTGCAAGTATACTGAACCCGATTCCGGCGATCACGGTCGTTGTCATGATCGCCGCAGCCTTGGCCTTAACGGCCTTTTCCGGTACGGTTGTCACGACCGTCATGCCGTTTGCAGCTGATTTATAGTATGAAACGAGGCATGCCTCTCCCCTGTCCGTCGAATAGAACACTCCTGAATCCTGTTCGCCGGATTTTGCGATCACGTCCCTGATAAACTGTCTTTCGGCAATACCGTCGCTCTCGGCCGGATCCAGGTAAGTCACGACCTGGCCCGCCGGGGTTATCAGGTATGTGTGGTCACCGCTGCCGAGTTCGGCATTGGAAAGGATCTGCCTGACCTTTTCGCCATGGAAGTCTATGATGATCAGGCCGATATTCTTTCCGTTTCTCGGATGGATGAATATCCTCGCCAGTGTGATA
>JAKOPX010000095.1 GCA_029778665.1 Bacillota bacterium
GCTCTCCAGTTCTTCGAGTTTTCTTATCTTGTTTGAACTAAGAAATCCCATAACATCAATGATGTAATTCTCGAAAATCTGATATATAATATTACTCATAAGAGACTCCTCCTTGGTATTTTGTTTGTTTTTCGTTGATCAATATTTTACCAAAAAAGAGGGGTCTCTTGTTTTTTTAACCTAAAACAATTTTACACTAAGACGCTTATCCCACCTGTTTCACCATATGATGCATAAATGAATATAATGCACTATCAAAGACGAATAAGGTGAGTTTTATGTGGTATACCGTCCAATCCGGCGATTCGATATTTTCAATAGCGCAAAGGTTCGGAATTTCTTCCGGCCAGCTCATGACCGCGAACAAAATCACCGAGGGCGAGGAACTGATTCCGGGTCAAAGGCTGTTCATACCTGTACAGGTCACGAAAGTCATTACATACACGGTGCAGCCCGGGGATTCCCTTTACAGGATCGCAAGGCAGTACAATACACTCGTCGAAAGCATCATGGTCCTTAACGGACTGCAAAGCACGGCCATAGACGTAGGCCAGCGCCTTGTCATCCCCCAGTACACCGAAGCTGTTGTCAATGTCGGAAGAGCTAATATCCGCACCGGTCCGGGTACCGGATATAACATAGTGCAATCAGTCGTATCCGGCGCAAAGCTTCCGGTCATAGAAACATCCCGGGACTGGCTGAGGGTTTCCCTGCACGACGGGAATACAGGCTGGATCTCACGAAATCTCACGGGTTTCAGGACATATGACGGTTCAAAGCCCATCCTTGACATAATTGGTTTTTATACGCTGGAGGAAGGCCCGGCGCTGCCAGGCTCCTTCCAATCCTTCGCCGGCAACACCGCCAGCCTGACTTCAGTGCCCCTGTTCCTCTACAGGTTCGACCAGGATGACCCGACTTCGATAGAAAAATTCGGGGAATTCACTGACAACGATATAGAAACACTGGTTTCCGTCGCCCACAGGAACAACCTGATGATCATGCCGGTCGTACACAACCTGCTGTATGAATCCGGAGGACAGGAAGCCAGCCGTGCGGTCGTAAGCGCAATGGTGGCCACTCCCCAGACAAGGAGCACCGCCATAAACAATATCATAGCCCTGATCGACAGATTTGGCTTCGACGGTGTGAATATAGACATCGAGGATGTTTACATGGAAGACAGCGGCAGGCTTTCCCAGTTCTACACGGAGCTCGGCAATGCAATGCATGCCCGCGGCTACTTCCTTTCGGCGTCGGTCCCTTCGAGGATCAGAGATTATCCGCCTTTCAACCCGTTCTCCGACCCATTTGATTATTCAGCAATAGGCGCGGCAGTGGACCAGTTCGTCGTCATGCTGTACAATGAGCACGGCTGGCCCGGAAGTGGTCCGGGGCCCGTGGTCTCCAGCGGCTGGATGAATAAAGTAATTGGCTATACGCTGACAAAAGTGCCTGCAAGCAAGGTCGTTGCAGCCATATCGGTATTCGGATTCGATTTCAACCTTGCTACCGGCAGGAATACCTATGTCACATACGATATGGCTGCGGAACTGGCAGCGCGGTATGATACGGAGATCATATTCGACCAGGACACCCTCACCCCGATGTTCTCATATACCGACGAACAGGGTGATCCGCACGAGGTCTGGTTTGAAAACAGCGAAAGCGTAATCGCGAAGATGCGGCTGGCCTGGCAGCAGGGTATCAGCGGCGTCGCGCTGTGGAGACTCGGCATGGAGGATCCCGCAGTGTGGCAGCGCATCCGGTCTGACATCGTAGTAAGGAGGATAATCTATTAGTATTCGGATCGATGCCCGTTTCAGGGTATGGTTAGGAGTTAAGCTTGCGGACCGGTTTGGTGGCTGCTTAAAAAACAGGGTTCCGTAAGATTTTGAAAGACATAAAGCCTGCAATCCGGAAGTTTGCCACTCTTCCAAATTTTGCTTGTAAGCTGCAGGTTAACGTGGTATAATATATTTGTATCGCCAGATACAGAAAATATGAAGTGATTTAATTAGTTTGCCGACTGAAACCTCCTTGTCTTTCCGGATAAAAGAGGAATTAAGTCCAAACCAGTTAAATCCGAACAGACCAGGAGGTTGAATTATGCCCGACAAAACATTGGTATGCAAGGATTGCCGTCAGGAATTCGTCTTTACTGAAGGCGAGCAGGCTTTCTACAAGGAAAAGGGGTTCGAGAACGAACCGCAGAGATGCCCTGAATGCAGGAGAGCCAGGAAGGCCCAGAGAAGGAACGGCAATTTCGGCAACAGTTATTCCACAGGCAGCAGGTGGTAATTTCATTTTGCGATTTCATGCGCTGATTTCAGGCGGTAGCTTCAGCCGGCATTCTGCAGAAACGGACCCTCGATCCGTACCGGCATGCCTCATGATGTTGACCGGCTGTATCCGTTAAACCGTATAATGCAGTAATGACAGAGGTTTATTGAAAGCCAGAGTCAGATAATGCAGTCGGATGAAATGTTTAAGATGACAACAGGCGCATAACATGCGCATTTTGGAAGTCAGCAAGCGCATATTGCGGAGAAGCACACTGCAGGGAGAGTCGGAAGGCTCTCCTTTCCTGTTTGGAAAGCCATTATTTCCTGCCCGGAAAGCTCCTTGTTCCTGTTCAGAAAGCTCTGTTTCCTGCTTTTCTTTTACACTTACAGTAAATGATATATAATAATTATACATGTTATTCACATTCTTTCGGATACATGGCCGATGTTTCATTCTAATCAAGCCCGAGGTGGTTTTATGAAAAATATGCCGTTGTATGAGGTCAGAAAGATCAGATCAATAAAGGAAATGCTTGAAACCAGCGTCGAACTCTATTCAGACAAGGCTGCATTCCTGTATAAGCCGAAAGGAAACGACAGGTACGTCCCTGTTACATACCGGCAGTTTAAGGACGATGTCGATGCCCTTGGCACAGCGATGATCGATCTCGGTCTGAAGGGCGGAAGGATAGCCATCATTGGTGAAAACCGCTATGAATGGGCCGTTTCATATATGGCAGCGGTGAATGGCACAGGGATAGTGGTGCCGCTGGACAAGGACCTTCCTGAAAATGAGATCGAAAGCCTGCTGGTCAGGTCAAAGGCTGATGCGATAATATATTCGGGCCACCTTGAGGACAGCATTTCGCACATAGCAAAACGCCTGGATTTCGTCAGGTATTACATAACCATGGACGAACTGGCTGATGGAAACAGAGATAAAGCCGGACCGCAGGAAGTCCCGGGGAATAGGCCTCAACCGGCATTCAAGGAATTAAGGGTACTCGTTGAAAAAGGCAGGAAAATGGTTGCGGATGGCTGCAGGGATTTTACAGACGCTCAGATCGATCCCGAGGCGTTCAGTATCCTTCTGTTCACTTCGGCAACTACTGATACGTCAAAGGCGGTAATGCTCTGCCACAGGAACATAGCAGAAAATCTCATGGCAATGAGTTCGATGGTAAAAATCTACTCCGAAGACATCTTCCTTTCAGTCCTGCCCCTTCACCACACGTACGAGAATACATGTGGTTTCCTCTGCCCGCTTTATCTCGGAGCCACGGTCGCATACTGCGAAGGTCTGAGGCATATAGTCAAAAACCTGCAGGAAGCGAAGGCCACTATGATGCTCGGAGTACCGCTGATATACGAATCCATCTACAAAAGGATCTGGGAACAGGCCGCCAAAAACCCGAAAATGCTGAAAAAACTGAAGCTTGGACTGAAGCTCAGCAGTTTCCTTGGAAAAATCGGGATAGATATAAGGAGGAAACTCTTTGCCCCGATCCATGACAATTTCGGAGGCAATGTCAGGCTGTTCATCAGCGGAGCAGCAGCTATCGACCCTGAGGTTGCCAAAGGTTTCAGGGATTTCGGCATCAATTTCCTGCAGGGTTATGGGTTGACAGAATGCAGCCCGATCGTCGCACTGAACAGGGATGTGGATTTCAGGGACGATGCGGCGGGATTGCCGCTGCCTGGCCTTGAAGTAAGGATAGACGGCGCCGGGAGCGACGGCGTCGGGGAAATCGTCGTCAAAGGTCCAAGCGTCATGCTCGGATATTACGAAGACCCCGAGAGTACTGCAAAAGCCATCAGGGACGGCTGGTTCCATACGGGAGACCTTGGATATATCGACAATGACGGGTTCATCCACATCACCGGCAGGAAAAAGAACGTAATCGTCACCAAAAACGGCAAGAACATCTATCCTGAAGAAATCGAAGCACTGCTGAACAAAAGCCCGTATATAAAGGAATGCATTGTCTACGGCAAAGATGATCCGGTTTACGGCGATGTCGTTGTTACAGCGACGATAGTGCCTGACATGGATTTCATCGAAGCCGAAAACGGCGGCAAGAGGCCAGGCGATGAAGAATTGCGCGAAATCATCCGCAGGGAAGTGAAAGAAGTCAACAAGAGCCTTGTCACATATAAGTATGTCAGGGACTTTGACCTGCGCTTCGAGGAATTTGCAAAAACAACCACCAGGAAAATCAAACGTTATGTGAATAGCTGACGCACCAGACGGGGCACGAAATCTGCTAACGAAAAAAGACAGGGGAAGCGTGAATACCATGGAAAAACAGGAAAAACAGGAAAAACGGGACATCCGGGAAATACAGGAGGTTGGGGAAAACCAGGAAAACCATGCAGATCAGCAGGATCAACTGAAAACAGAAACGAGAAAAAAAAGAGTCAGAACGCCTGAAGAGCTGATTGCGCGGTACAGGAGAAAATTTCGTATAACACTCAGCGTCCTTATCGTCTTTGCGGCGCTGACAGGCACGTTTATCTATTTTAACTACGATTACCTCGCATTCAAGATCTTCCTCACCAGCAGCTACATTTACACTGAAGCGCTGGACGACCTTTATAAAAAATACCTGGACATAGATACGAAAGGCTGGTATTTCAACGATTTCGACAACTTCGTGATCGCGGCTACAACCGAGAGGATACGCGCCGAAAGGGGCGACAGGTACACGTACCTGTATACTCCGTCAGGTTTGGAAATGTCGCGCCAGATGGACAAGGAAGAAGCTGCCATGTCGGAAATCACATTCCCCGATGACAGGACGGTCTATCTGAGGCTCACCAACTTCACGAAATATACGCTCCGGTTCATGGAGGAAAACCAGGAGAAGCTCACAAGCAGGCCAAACATAATAATAGACCTCAGGGGCAACAGGGGCGGAGACATCAATGTAATGGTCGACATATCGGGCATGTTCCTGCCCAGGAAATCAGTCGTGGCCGTCGACCGCTTCAGATGGTACGACCATGTGTACCGCTCGAACAAGGATCAGCCGCTGAAATACGATAAGATAATAATACTCCAGGATGAAAGCACTGCAAGTGCTTCCGAGAACATGATAGCCGCCCTGAGAGAAAACCTCGGCAATGTCGAACTTATCGGCACGAAAACTTTCGGCAAAGGCATAGGCCAGTTCACGCTGCCGCTGCGGCGCGGATACGCCGTAAAGGCCACCATCCTGAAATGGCTCACCCCTTCGGGCCGTAATATCCAAGGCGTCGGCATCGAGCCCGACATAGAATACACCGGAGACGACATCGTCCAGTATGCCCTGGGACGCATCTCTTAAAACACAGGGACAGTTCTCACTTTTTGATCAGAAAAGCGGGGACGCTTCTCACTTTTTGACCAAATCCAAGGGGACGGTTCTCACCTTTTTAACAAAGAGGCCATCTTTGATCAAAAGGTGAGAACCGTCCCCGCCAGAAAAGTTAAAAAAGTGAGAAGCGTCCCCGTCTCATGTGTCAAAAAGGTGAGA
>JAKOPX010000096.1 GCA_029778665.1 Bacillota bacterium
TCACATGTATGCAACAATTTTATCAAAAACGGGGAGACTTCCTTCCGCTGAGCGTCGGAACATCTCCCCGTCGTATGCTTTATCCGGGACTTACGTGTTGATATCGATGACCCTGCTGTTCTTTTTGAGGTAATCATACAATGAGTATATCGTAACTATGACGGCAAACAGCATGGCATAATCGTCGAACGGGAAATCAGTGAACAGGCTGATAGGGAAATTGTCGAGCAGTGCCGCGACTATTGCCACATCCTGCAAAACCGTCTTCAGCTTGCCAAGATTGCTGGCGGCTATGACTATCCCTTCTCCGGCCGCCACGAGCCGCAGTCCGGTCACTATGAACTCCCTCGAAATGATTATCATGGCGACCCATCCATTGATATCGCCGCTCTGCACGAGTGCCAGGAGCGCTGCCGTCACCAGCAGCTTGTCTGCAATTGGATCCAGGAATTTGCCGAACCTGGTGACGAGTTTCCTCTTCCTGGCGATATACCCGTCCACGGCGTCCGTACTCGACGCTATTATGAAAATGCCAGCGGCGATGTAGCGCCCGTATGAAGCGAGGAATTCATTGGCCGCGATCATCTGCGGTTTCATGAAGCCCAGGATCCCGGCATTTATGATCGCGTCAGGTATTGGTATGATGAATATCATGAGCACGGGTACCAGGATGATCCTCGAAATAGTCAGTTTATTCGGAAGATTCATGCTGTGCCTCTCCTGTTAAATCGTAATCTCCTGCATCAAGTATCCTGACATTCACAAAACTGTTGATTTCCAGCGGCTCCTTGCTTGTAAAGTATATAAGCCCGTCTATTTCAGGCGCTTCGGCATAGCTTCTGCCGTAATAGAATATACCGTCGTCCGCTACCCCTTCCACAAGCACTTTATATACTTTCCCAAGCCTTTGCCTGTTCAGTCCGGCCGAAATCTTTTTCTGTATCTTCATCAGCCTGTTGTACCGCGTGCGTTTCACTTTTGCCGGCACCTGGCCAGGCATATCGTATGCTGCCGTACCTTCTTCTTTAGAATACATAAATGCACCAAGTCTGTCAAACCTGTATTTTTCAATAAATGCAGCAAGTGTTTCGAAATCTTCTTCGGTTTCGCCCGGAAAACCTGTTATCACTGTCGTTCTGATGACTGCATCCGGTATTTCAGCCCTTATCGTATCGATAAGCCTGGATGTTTCTTCGATGCTTCCCCTGCGCCCCATTTTCCTCAGGACTTGCGGACTCGCATGCTGGATGGGGATATCGATGTATTTGCAAACCTTGTCGTTTTCAGCTATCTCTCTCAGCAGCGCCATGTCCGTTTCTTCAGGATAGCAGTAAAGTATCCTTATCCATTCCACCGGCTCTATCCTTCCGAGGCTCCTCAACAACTCGGGCAGCATCCTTTTGCCGTAGAGGTCCAGGCCGTACCTGGTGGTATCCTGGGCGGTGACGATAAATTCCTTTATCCCGGCATCGGCAAGACGCCTGGCCTCTTCGACGACAGATTCCATCTTCCTGCTCCTGTAGGGTCCGCGCAGGGCCGGTATTATGCAGTATGTGCAGCGGTTGTCGCACCCCTCTGCGATCTTCAGGTAAGCATAGCCTTTCCCGGTGGAAACGACCCTTTCTCCGTCAAGGTAAGACAAGTCCGGCGCTTTCCCATACCTTGATACACGTTTGCCGCCATAAGCCTCCCTGATTGCTTCCGCTATCTCCTGGTAACTACCGGTGCCAAGCACTACGTCTACTTCGGGGATCTCCTCCAGTATTTCATTTCGGTACCTTTCCGCCATGCATCCCGCGACGACCAGCAGTTCACAGTTTTTTCCCTTCAGTTCCGCCATTTCGAGGATCGTATTTATCGATTCCTGCTTCGCGCTTTCTATGAAGCCGCAGGTGTTGATGACGATAATATCCGCGGCCTCCTCATCATTGACTATCTCGAATCCTTCGGATTTCAGTTTTCCCAGCATCAGTTCGCTGTCCACCAGGTTCTTCGGACAGCCGAGCGATACCATCCCGATCTTTTTGTTCAACCATAACACTCCCTGTTGTTTCTGCTTTGTATAATATACAGCATATATAGCTTTTTCACAATACAGGAAAGCAAATGCACGCCATTCCTGTTTTGAACGGAAAAAATAAAGGTGCACAAAGCACCTTTCTCATTGCTGTCTTTCCAATGGATCCGCTTCTTTACGATTCGTCTTCTATCTCCGCGTCCAGTTCCCTCAGCACCTCTTTTATGGTGTCCCCGCTGAAGCCCCTGTGGGCAAGGAACATGTAAGCCTTTTTGACTATCTTTCCATCCCTGAGGTCATACTTGCCGAACTTCCTTTTCACAAGGCTCCTGGCCACGTCTTTATCTTCGGCTTTCCAGTCGGCCAGCACCTCGTCGGCAACCTCTTCCGGGATACCTTTTGACAGCAGTTCAAGCTTCATCATCCTTTTCGACATCGGCTTGAGCTTGCTCCTGTCATATACGTATTTCTGCGCATAAAGCTGGTTGTTTATATACCCCATGGCTTTCAGTTCATCTATGACCCGCGATATGCATTCGCGGTCGTAACCTTCGCTCTTCAGCTTGTCACGGACTTCTTTCTCAGTCCTTATCCTGAGGGTCAGGTACCTGATCGCCCTGGATTTGGCCTCCTGGAAA
>JAKOPX010000549.1 GCA_029778665.1 Bacillota bacterium
GCCTGGTGCATGAAGAGCAGGTCGCCCCTGTAGTTGATTTCCCATACAAGGCTGTTTTCAGGGAACTGTGCTGCATCGGTCAGCGGTGAGCCCGGTCTGTCCTTGCCGAGGCCTGTGGCATTGACTATCAATGAATAGGGTTTGAGCTTGTGCAGAAGTTCGTCGTTCTGTCCGTGTTCAGGCGTCAGGTGGAATTCTGCGTTCGCTTCAGGCCTGATCTGCCTGACGATGCTTTCTATATGGTCAAGCCTTGGCTTGCTCCTGTTGCCCACGATCAGCCTGTTCGGTATGTTATCGCCCTTGTCCTTGTTGAGAAGGTATGCAGCCATGGCTACGGCGCTGCCGCCGGCACCCAGCAGTAGCACGTCTCCGCCGTGTTCCTTGAAGAAATTCTTCGGAACGAACGCTTCGAGAGACAGTCCGGCAGTGATCGGATCCTTTGCGTAACCTTCAAGCCTTCCGTCCTTTTTCGAGATGCAGGAGAGTTCGCCGAACATCGTAGCGTACGGATCGAGGTAATCAAACAGGTCCTTTGCAGCATTGTAGAGGTCGATCTTGTGCGTGGTGACCAGCGCGCCAAGGGACAGTTCGTCGTTTTTGATGAAATTGACTACTTCTCTGTATACTTCGGGCTCTGCATGTATCTCAATGTCGATGCCCTTGATTACGGCGTCCTTGAGACCCAGTGCCTTTGCCCAAAGCGGGAACACCTTCATTATCGATGACTTGGTCGTCGTGACGCCGATGAAGTAGAATGTGGGTTGTGTTGCTTTTCCTGGTAAATTCATAAGTATGTCTCCTTTCATTATTGTTGTCCTGTCTGAGATTCTGCCTTTCGGCAATATTTCGGCGAGGCGGGAGAGCAGGTGCTTGCTCCCGCCCCGTTATAAAGCAATGCTTTGAGTACCCGTGCAGGCTTCCTTCATAACGGCCGGACTGCTGTCCTTTGTCTGAAAGCCTTTGCCGGGTTGATTACTGTGAATTTGTGGATAAGGCTGTCACTGACGCCGTAACTGCGGAGCAGGGGGAAGAAGGTTTCATACAGATAGTCAAGACCGATGGAACCCCCATAGCTTTTCATCCGCTCACGGGTCGTGTCGAGCCCCAGCAGGATCCTGTCCTCAAAACCATTTTCAAGCAGAGTTATTATGAACCTCGCTTCGTCGTCATCGTCATGGTACTTGAACCTGCCTATGGTGTCGAGTTCCAGGAAAACGCCCGAAGAAGCCACTTCCATCAGGTAACCGGTATCTGTGAGCACCCGGTCGAGATGGCAGATAATGATGGATTCCACGGGTACCTTATGGTCAGTGAAAAGTCTTATCTGATCCAGTGCGCCCATCCCCATCTCGGTGTGGCTCAGTATCGGTGAGCCGGTCCTGACGGACGCTTCGGCGGCTGCTGAAAACAGCCTCCGGTAATCTCCTGAAGGACCTTCCTTGTCGGAAGCCGTTTTGATGACGCCGGCCCGGCTTTCGATCCTTTGAACAGGTTTTGATATATCACAGTCTATATACATGCCATTTTCC
>JAKOPX010000550.1 GCA_029778665.1 Bacillota bacterium
CTTGGGGTATTTATCTACGGTGCAAAGCACAGGTATGTCAAGCTTTTTCCCCCAATATCCGCCTATCAGCGCAGCCTGTGAGAGGCGCGTGTGGATGACGTCAGGCTTGGCTCTTTTAATTGCGTCTTTTACGCTGACACAAAAGGGGGGCGCCCAGGGCAAGAGGGGCCTGCAGGCAGAGGCGGTAAAGCCCCGCACTGCGAGCATGTCCTGCAAGGTGCCTCCCGGGCGACACAGGACGAAGTTTTCTATATCCTTTTGTCTTAAGGCCTCAAGCAGCTGTATCCAGGCCTGCGCCCAGGACAGCCTGTTTTCGTCGACGTAATGAAGTATGCGCATTTTACCCTTCTCCTTGGTTACATCTGATATATTCATGAAATTTCAGCTTGACCAGAGCTTTAAAGGCATCCCTTGGCTTTATCGAAGAAAGACAATCTCTGCCACAGTCCCAGTTTTTGCACCCTGCGCATTTGCAGTCCGAGATAAGCTTTACGTCTATCCCCTCTAAACCTACCTGATTTGGCAGCGTCGGGCCGAAAAGCCCCACGGCAGGCTTATGTAAGGCCAAAGCCAAATGCATCGGCCCCGTATCTCCCCCTATGACGACGTCGCAGGCTCCTATCACGGCAGCCATCTCGTCAAGCTTAAGCTTTCCTGTCAGGTCAACTGCTTTTTCCTGAAATTCCTTGGGAAGCAATGAGGTTATTTCTTTTGCCATGTCGCATTCCTGCCCGCCGTGGCCGAGCAAGACGGCGCTTCCGCCCAATGAAGCGACCATGGAAGCAAGCTCGGCCCAAGAGCGAGCGGGCCACCTTTTTACGATCTTACTTGCCCCTATAACGCAGGCGACGCGCGGCCTTGACGTGGCGCTTAAAAGCTCATCGGCAAAACAGTGAAGCTTGTTTGAAACCTGATAATAAACGCGCCCCCTTTCTACCTTCACGGGACGGCCCAGGATTTGGGCCATATCTTCGCTAGGCATATTGTAAACGAAAGAGGCCCAGTTGTGCCTTCCTGCACGGTTTTTTATCCCTGAAAAAAGGGCCATCACGGCCGACCTATCCGTGCCCTGCATGGAAACCATATGCGTAAAACCACCTCTTCGGATATCTAAGATGAGCCGGACAAAGCCCTTAAACCCCTGTTTTCTGTCCCACACTAAGACGTCGTCGACGTAGGGCTGACCTTCGATAAGCTCCTCGTAGGGGTGTACCAAAAGCCATGTTAGGCTCACCTTAGGCAAGGCTTCCTTTATGGTCGCCGCTAGCGGAATAGCCCTTACCACGTCGCCTAAGGCGCTGTAGCGTATGAAAAGGATCTTTTCGTCCTTCGTCCCTAAAGGGGGATTGTATCCGGCCAAACAATATAACCTCCCAAGCTAAAACTCGATCAACTCATACACCTTCAGAAAGCAACAATGCTACGGCCTCGTATAAAATCTGTGGCGTAATTCCTTTTGCGCACCAACGCTTTCCCCCGCAGGCTCTCATGTTTCTGTCGGGACAGGGCGAACACTCGATCCCGGGATAAATGCTCCAAACCTGCCTTCCTATAGGCATAAACTTATCGACGCGCGACAGCAAGCTGATCACCAATGTCTTCGTGCCCAAGGCGGCGGACAAATGAGCCCCGCCCGAATCCACCGATAGGGTTAAAGCTGCCCTTTTAAGCAAAGCCATGGAAAGATACATTTCCTGGTCTATCGAAAGATCCGTTAGAAGGTAAGGGACATAAGCTCCTTTGCCCATGAGATCGGCCAGGTTCCTCAAGTTTTCAAAATTCCCTGGACCGCCGAATAAAAGCACCCTGAAGCCCTCTTTAAGCAGCATGCGGCCCAGGGAAAGGAAATATTCGCCCTCCCAATCCTTTACGGGCCAGGCGCTGTAGGGAAACATGGCAACGGCCTCGCCAAAGCCGTACTTTTCCCACAGGTCACCGGCAATCTGCTCAAAGTTTTCGGGTATGACAATGCGGTGCAGCGGATCGGGGGGTTTGATGCCAAGCCTCCTTGCCAGGATCAAAGTTTGAAAGCTGTCGTGCACCTTGTGCCTGTCTGGCTCCTCGAACTTCCAGTCGCTGAAGAGACATTTGCTAGAGTAGCCTATGCGGTGTCTATATTTAAAGCACAAAGAAAAAAGCAAGGACGGAACGAACTGACGTTGGGTGTCTATAAATAAATCCACCTCGCCAATTCGCCTGCCCTCCTTATACCACTTTATATATTCCGGAATGGCGGAGGGCCTGTGTTTTCTTACCACAGTATAAAGCACGTCGTCTATAAGTCCGTTATCCTGCAGCAAACACTTAACGGGGTTGGTAAAGCCTCCTATCCAGGTGATGCGGCTTTCGGGCCATGCCTGCCTTAAAGTGTTGAAGAAGGGGTTTATCATGACGATATCCCCCATGCATGTGCCTCCGACGTAGACCAAAATGCTTTTTACGTCAAGATGCCTGTAGAGGGGGTCTTTATACCAAGGTTCGTAAAGCTCTTTTGGATAATCGTCGGGCCTTGCCCTGTAAAGGACAACTTCAAAATCCTTGCCCGATACTGACGTAGGCCAGCTTTTAACTGCAGTCAGCATTCTGTCGTTTCCCCTTTCCGGTTTCCTTGATACATAATTGGTATACACTAGCGACATCTTTTGCCACATCGTCGACGGTACCTATTTTATCGCGGTCGAAAAGCTGCAAGGCCTTTCTTTCGCGAAGGATATCTTCAATCCCCTTTTTCCATGAAGCCTTGTCTTTTGGCTCAAGCAGAGCCTCGGGGTTAAGGCACAGCTCCCTGACGGAGGGAATGTCTGAGGCAAGGATGGGAACCCCCATATCGATGGCCCGAATCAGCGTCATGCTCATCCCCTCCTCGA
>JAKOPX010000551.1 GCA_029778665.1 Bacillota bacterium
AGCTGCTTGAATATCTGCGCCAGAATAGGCACTGTCCGCAAAGAGAACATTGTCTGTTTCGTTGACAAGTCCAACCAAAGCCTGACTGTCATGGACATTGGCGCTTGTCACGGAATAATCCGTAATGAGTTTGCTGTCGGCATCGGCTTTCACATGGTCTTTGTAACCATAGTGAATTTCGTTACCTTTCTTCGTCCATCTGGCATCAACATCCTTTTGGCAGAGTTTGTGACAGTTCTCCGTTTCTTCCCATTCTTCAGGAACCTCTCCAGCTTTAATTTTCGCATTTTCATCCCTTGTGTTGCGCTGTCGAGGTGCATCTACAAAGGTTGCATCCACGATAGAACCCACACGGGTAATTAAATGCGCATCTTCTAGCTGCTGGTTGAACAGCTCGAAGATTTCACGGATAACATCGGCATTAGTCAGTGTATCCCTGAACAGCCAAATGGTCTTTGCGTCAGGAACGCGGTTTTCAAGCCCTAGTCCAAGAAAGCGCATGAAGCTAATACGGTCATTTATTTGATATTCCGTCTGGTCATCGCTGAGATTATAAATCCTCTGTAAAACAAGTGTTTTGAACAGCATTACATAATCGTATGGCGGGCGACCGCCAGCACCTTTATGTTCTTTAAAAAAGACCTTGTTCAAGATGGGTCTGAACATCTCCCAGTCTATTACATTGTCCAGCTGAACTAGAGAATCTCCCAGTTCGCTCAATTTTCCCAGACGTTTACCCTCATCAAATAATCCTATCTGCATTTAATCGCGCCCCTTTCAGTTCATACATTTATTTTACCATATAGGTATGAACTGTGGGTTAAAATAGCTTAGTTTTTAGAGGTTGCCTTTATATATTTACGCAGTCTCCCGCGTCCGCGCTTGAGCGTCCGGCTCACTGTCGACGGACTGATCCCGAGTCTGCATGCGATCTCCGACATATTCATATTTTCGAGATAATAAAGCTCGATGAGCTCGCGCTGCCGCTGCGTCAGCTCCTCATCCATTGCCACGCGCACGCGGCTGGCAGCGCTGCCGTCGAGGGCGACGAGGCCGACGAACTGCTGCAATGCCTGACATTCAAGCTTTCTTCCTTCTGCGTCTTTCAAGTGTTTCTCTCCTTTCGGCGTAGGACCTGAGATAGTTTGCCGTCGCCGTACAGTCGCGCGACATTGCCGTGAGCATGGTGATCTCGCGGCGCAGTTCCATTTCCCGTGCAAAATCCGGGCCCTGTGCCAGCGCTCTCTGCGCCCCGCGCAGCTTTTCCCGGCAGGCCGCCCCCGTCATACGGTACTGTGCCGAGAGCTCCATCATATCTGCCATAAGTTCATGCCTCCGTTCATTTTAGAAAAAAAGAAAATTTCTGTTGACAATGATATCGAAATTTGTTATTTTGAATACCGCTGATGTGACGCGCTGGTGTAGCTCTGCCGGTAGAGCAGCTGATTTGTAATC
>JAKOPX010000552.1 GCA_029778665.1 Bacillota bacterium
ATTTATTTTAGCAATATGGGACCGGACTGTCCATAGATATGGCTGGCAGGTCGTTCCTGCTTTCCTGTACCAGGTGGTCAAACGTTTGACTACATGAATCACTAAGCACTATAATATAATTTGTACAACGATCAAAGGAGTGGTTGCGATGACGAAGAAAAAGCAGGGATTCAACCCATATCTTCCTTCCTGGGAATACATCCCCGATGCGGAGCCGTACGTATTCGATGGCAGGGTCTATATCTACGGGTCCCATGACCGCTTCAACGGGTATGTCTATTGCCTGAACGATTATGTGTGCTGGTCTGCGCCTGTGGACGATCTTACCGACTGGCGCTATGAAGGCGTGATATACAGGAAGACGGACGATCCGCTGAACCCGGACGGGAGCATGTGCCTCTATGCGCCCGATGTCACTGTCGGTCCCGACGGACGGTATTACCTGTATTATGTGCTTGACAAAGTCCCGATCGTGTCAGTGGCCGTCTGCGACAAGCCTGCAGGAAAGTATGAGTTCTACGGCTATGTGCGCTATCCCGACGGGACAAGACTGGGCGAAAGGGAAGGCGATCAGCCCCAGTTCGATCCCGGGGTGCTGACGGAAGGCGACAGGACATACCTGTATACGGGCTTCTGCCCCAGGGGCGACAAGTCCAGGAAAGGCCCCATGGCCACGGTGCTGGGTCCGGACATGCTCACCATTGTCGAGGAACCTGTTTTCATCGCCCCGAGCGAGCCGTACAGCAAGGGAAGCGGATATGAGGGGCATGAGTTCTTCGAGGCACCGTCTATAAGGAAGAGGGGAGATACATACTACTTCATATATTCCTCGGTGGTCTTCCATGAGCTGTGCTATGCCACCAGCAAGCACCCGACAAAAGGCTTCACCTACGGCGGCGTTATCGTGAGCAACGCCGACATAGGCATCGACACTTATAAACCGGCCAACAAGCCGATGTTCTACGGCGGCAACAACCACGGCAGCATCGTTGAGATAAACGGCCAGTGGTACATTTTCTACCACAGGCATACCAACGGTACGAACTTCAGCAGGCAGGCCTGCCTGGAGCCTATCACGTTCCGTGAGGACGGATCGATACCCCAGGTCGAGCTGACATCCTGCGGCCCGAACGGCGGACCTCTCGAAGGGCGCGGAGAATACCCGACATATATCGCCTGCAACCTCTTCTGCAGCGAAGAATCCGTTTATACCGACTGGACCGCATCCTGGATGAACAACCAGTTCCCGAAGATCACCCAGGACGGCAGGGACGGGGACGAAGAGATCGGCTATATAGCCAACATGAAGGATTCGGCGACCGCTGGATTCAAGTATTTCGACTGCAGGGGAGTAAAAAGG
>JAKOPX010000553.1 GCA_029778665.1 Bacillota bacterium
ACAGGCATTTTTTCAGCATGATCTTCCCCTGTCCCTGTGCCGTGGTTACCTTTGCGCCATGGAGGCAATCCCGCGGAAATGATTGCACAGTGCACTTAAAAGTGGGATTTATGAAAAAATGATAACACATTATTTATGTTTTAACAATAAGACTTATCACGGTCCGCACAATATGATAAACTGTATTGTGGCAGTATTTTTACATTGGAGGTGGACGTCTTGCCGTTTTATGACCTTAAGTGCAAATGCGGTGAAATATTCAACGTAATGGCATCCATGAGCGACAGGGAGAACAGGCGCATCAGGTGCCCCAAATGCGGCAGCAGCGATCTGGAAGCAGTGTTTACAAATATCAATATCATTCAATCCAGGAAGCAGTCCGGGGCAGAATGTCCGAATATCAGTCAGTGCGGCGGCATGTGCCGTCACATGCAATAGGCCGGGGATGGCGCCGGTGTATCCTGCGAATGACAGTAAATATCGTTCAGATACTTATACGCATACCCGGATCATATGCTGCAGATCCTGGCTGACACCTTGCCGTCCCGGATCTCGACTATGGCATATGATTCATCGGAATTACCCCTGGGTTCGCTCGTGCTCCCGGGGTTGAGGATTATATACCCGTCCCTTCCGACGATGTCGGGCACATGTGTATGGCCGAACAGCAAAATATCGGCCTTTTGTTCCTCAGCCTTTCTGAACAGGTTCTCATAACCCCACTTGGCCGAATACCTGTGCCCGTGCGTTATGAAAATCCTCTTTCCGCCGACTTCGAGCAGTTTATCCGCAGGCACTCCGTTTGTCATGAAATCGCAGTTACCATAAATGTATTCGAAAGGAATCTCCGGAAACATGCCGGACAGTTTCACAGCGTCCCTGAAATAGTCTCCGAGATGGATTACCAGGTCCGTGTCCCTGTTTTTCCTGATCGCCTCCCCGGCTTTTCCCGTATCCCCGTGCGTGTCACTGATGACCAGTATTTTCATTATTGCGTCAAACCCCCGTCAACCATGCTGTAACATAAGATGCCACCTTGTGATTCCTTTAATGCCTTTTTGATTCTTCCGCCAGGATGTCCAGCACCTTTCTCAGGGCGTTGCCCCTGTGGCTTATGCTGTTTTTCAGATCCTCGTCCATTTGTGCGAATGTCATCCCGAATCCAGGGACATAAAAAACAGGGTCATAGCCAAATCCGCCGACTCCTGCCGGCTCCCCGGCAATGTAGCCTTCACATGTCCCCCTCACCACGATTTCTCTTCCGTCAGGCAGGATGAGCGCTATGGCGCAGACGAACCTGGCGCTCCGCTGGTCTTCAGGAACGCCGGAAAGCTCCCGGAGCAGCTTCCGGTATTTATCCTCATCTTTTGCGGACTCGCCGGCATATCTTGCCGAAAAGATACCGGGAGCCCCGTTGAGATAGTCGACTTCAAGGCCGGAATCATCCGCCATCACGGTATCTCCGGTCGCGTTCCAGACAGCCCTGGCCTTTATCAGCGCATTTTCCTCAAATGTTGAGCCGTCTTCCGTTATATCCCCGTCAACTCCCGCATCAGTCATCGAAATAACTTCATAGGGAAGCCCGGAGAGCAGTTGAGCGATTTCCTCCAGCTTCCCCCTGTTTTTGGTCGCAACTATGATCCTTTTCTTTCCGGTAACCTGATTTTTTTCCTCCATGCACATTCTAACCCCTGTCCATTACATCATTCAAAGTGGCCGGTATCACCAGGCCGGATGAAATATACGTACCCTCCGGCAGTTCGGCGGTGCGGCCGTCCACCGTGATCCTTATCTTCCTTATCCCGTCACACTGTCTCAACGTGTATGCCAACTGTTTCAATATCGTTTCTTCTCTCTCGGTACCGCCGTAATCCAGGAACTCGCCGCTGAAATCCAGGAATACGGTACCGTCCTGCACATAGCTGCCTCTCAGGTAAGTACCTTCAGGTATCTCGGTATATACCCCTCCTCCGGGCACCGTTTCAAGCAACAGCCTGACAAGCGTACCAGGATTCAGGTCTGCTTCGCTGCTGTCGATGGCCACTGATACAGGTACCGCATAGGCAAACTCGTCATTCGCCCGTTTCATGAAATACACGTCGAGCTTTTCCTTTTGCAATCCGGATGTCGCCCTGACCGGCTCCGTGTTTATCATCAGGTCCTCTCTGCCAAGCGGTTCCGAAAGGTCAGTGCCATACTTAAGTACGCCTACAGGATAACCGTTTATCAGTATCCTGACCTTGTCCACGGTTTCGAACTCGGTAAGCGTATATACTATGGCAGCTACTATGTTCCTCTCGGACCAGGCAGTGCCGTAACTGAGCAGTTGCCTGCTGAAGTCGATCACGGCGGTCCCGTTCCTGATATCGATGCCAAGTATCCGGGTGCCCTCCGGTATCACGGGGTACACGCCGTAATATGCCGTTTCCTCCCGTGTCAGCGGGCTGTCGATGGCGAGGCTCACGGCTGCCCTGGCTATCCCCAGCTGCGGCTGGATCCATCTTGTCATCGGCACCAGGCATCCGTCTTCATCCTGGTAATATACCGTCACAGGCCTCCTGGGCTCCGAGTAGTTCACTCCGGAAACACTTTGGGCAGAAAGCACTCCAGTGCCGTAAGGTCCTGAACCGGCTCCGTCCGATACGTCCGAAATTCCGCTGCCGACCTCGGCATCAGGGTTATGGTAACTGCCATCTCCGTAGTCCGATTCAAAGGCAGAACCAGCAGCGTCTCCCGCCCAGTTGCCGTTGTCCCGGCGGGCATCATACACACCGCCATATGCGCCGCCTGGATCCAGGTTCCGGCCATCCGTACCAGAAACATCATCTGCATCAATGCTCACGTTACTGGCCTGAATGTCTTCAAGCCCGATCATCTCACTGTTGCCATCGGTTTTGTCCGATCTGCCGAAAATATTGCCCAAAAACGGTATGGAGCATCCGGCCAGCAGCAGAGCCATGATCTGCAAGGCAAGGAAAAATACCAGCAACCTTCTCATAACGTCCCTCCATGATAAAAGGTTTACATGGAGATTATGGACAACTGAAGAAGGTTTTAGTATTTCCCGGAGCAAATCTTAGATAATGTTACCACACGTAATATATAAAAAAAACCAACAGAATTCATAAATTCTGTTGATTTTTTAAATCAGAATTTACAACATGATACCAACATGCAGCTACATGCGATCCCGCAGCATCACGCTATCTTTTCCAGAGCTTCCATGACGGAACCGCACAGCGCTTCGGCAGCTGTCTGCCTGAATGATCCATTGCGCAGGTTTTCCCTGTCCTGCCTGTTGGTCATGAACGCGACCTCGGCCAGGGCCGCAGGCATATACGTTTCCCTCAGCACTATAAGATCGGGCCTGAGCCTTACCTTCAGGTCAGTCGTCTTCAGCGCCGCAACCATTCGCTCCTGGATGATCTGTGCAAACTGTCTGCCGGTAAACCCGCTTTTTGTCGACGGATAGCAGAGAGTCATCGTCCCCTTGACGCTGCTCTTGCCGGCGGCGTTGTTGTGTATGCTGAGATACAGTGATGCGCCCAGCATATTGGCTATGTATGCCCGTTCGTAATTATCCACGTTGCTGTCGTCCGACCTGATCATGTATGTCTGGACACCTTTGCTTTTGAGAAGCGATTCGAGGCGCCTGGCTATATCGAGATTCAGGTCTTTCTCATACAGGTCGCCGTAACGCGCCCCTGTGGCCGTACCTCCGTGGCCCGCGTCGATCACGACGATCCTCTGGTCTTTCCGGGCGGGCCTTACAACGGTGATTGCAGTATCACCCGAATCCCTGGTATATACAAGATAGGAGTTTCCGCGCCGGCCGGTGAATATCAGCGATGTGGTGCCATCACCGTTGTTTTTCACTTCAAACGACTCCAGATACTCATCGTTGATATCCAGTACGCCTTCACCCAGGTCCGCGTTTTGCGAAGGGAACGTAACCGTCCAGACCCTGCCGCTTTCATCAGCAGAAGCCGTGTAAAGAGGCTTGAGATCCTTCGTCCCTTTCGTCAGCGCAGCGTTCTTTATCAGGAAATATATCCTGTCGCCGCTGTTATGGTATATTATGTTTTTATACGTCGGCCATGAGAAAGATATAACGAGTTTCCCGTCGGACAGCTCCGCCCTGTAACGGAACTGCGCGTTCAGACTGATAGTTATCTCTGCCCCTGATCTTCCCGCTGCCGCATACTCCAGGGAACTGATCCTTTCGCCGCCATAGTCGAACCTCTTCGCACCTGATGACACATATGCTTCCGGTATTGTGACCACGAGCCGCTCGGGATCTGTCCGCCTTGATATGCTGTATCCATCATAACCGCCAAGCGCTATCGTGACAGTTTCGTCCATACCGTGTCCCGACGCGCTGATCCCGTATTCCGGGCCAAGCGGTATCACTCCGTCCTTCCGGAGTTCTTCAGGAGCCGGGTGCTCTCGGACATATGCCGTCAGCCCGGTGTCTGTTCTGACTATCGAAAAGTCATAGCCTTCGTTGACATCAAGTACGACCCTGGCGATCCTTTCGGTGAACTGCGCATATCTTATCCTTTTTACATATGCGCCGTCGGTCCGGATGATACCCTGCCCCTCCGGGACGTCCAGATCGACCAGGTCTATCACTATCCTTGCCGGGTCGGCCAGTTCCGTTATGTAATAGTCAGTGAAT
>JAKOPX010000554.1 GCA_029778665.1 Bacillota bacterium
ATAAAGGATACTGCGATCATCACCGAAGCCGACCTGTCCCCATACGTATACATCCCCGGACTGTGTCACTGCAAGGACTGAGTAAGCCTCGGGGGAAACTGAGAAATCTTTTACCTGTTCCAGCACGACAGTCGGTTCATCTGTTGAATTACCTATGATCAACGGCTGAACGATACCGTCATCTTCGCCAAGCCCCAGCACACCCAGTTCATCATAGCCCCAGGAATACAGTTTTCCTGTCACAGATAATGCAAAGCATTCTTTGTCTCCAACTTCGATTTTGCTGATGGCTTCAGGAAAAGGAACTTTTTTATACTTCAGGTCATCCTGTGTCACTTTCCATTCCAGGGTATTCAAATCACCTATGCTGACCTGGTAGCTGCCCCAGAGATACACCTCGCCATCGGCAGTCAGTGCCAGGCAATGGGCGTAACCCGGAGCTATGTCGATGAATGGTTCCGGCGTCAGGATCTTCACGGGGCCGGAAACGGGTTCCATGTCGCCTGTCATCAGTCCGCCGCATGTATTGTCGCCCCACATGTACCATGTGCCGCTTTCGGACAGTGCGGCGGTATTGGATTCGCCTGCATGGATCCTGACGATTTTTTCGGGCAGATCGAGCCTGGTCGGAGAATAGTACCATTTGGTGTGTTCGCGGCCCAGTGCATGGTTGTGGTTATAGCCCCAGTTGTAGATCTGTCCGCTCTCGGTCAATGCGGTCACGGCGAACATGCCTTCATCCAGGTCGATCACCTTTTCCGGCAGGTGGACATATGCCGGCGGCCAGTAAACAGTGCCGTAGGTCCAAGTCATATCCTGGCTGTCACCAGGTCCGGCAAATTGCTGGCGTGTGGCATCAACAGCAGTTACCAGCTTGGCCTGCCGGAAAACGGCGACGTCATGACTCCAACGGTCGTTGGATTGCCCGAAGAAAACGGAAAAGGTGATTTACCCTCGATTCAGTGAAGAAAAAGTTTTCAGCCGATCCGTTGCGATCAGGGTCCGGGGATCCGGGCAGATCTGCACCAGGAGATCCCGGCTGGTTTGGTTCGGAGCGTCCCGGCAGATCCGTTTCGGAGGTTTCCGTTTGAGGTGAACACCCACCCAGTGGAAGCAACATGGCCAGGATCATATATATTGTGAGCACTATGCATGCAAACTTCCTTGCAGGCAATTTTATCACTCCTTTATTGAGGTGTCTGGACCAGGTCCGCCAGGCGGCACACTATCCCGGATCCTGCTCTGTGACCGATAAAAACTAAGATGAGCTTTCTTGACGA
>JAKOPX010000555.1 GCA_029778665.1 Bacillota bacterium
GCAATTTCCATGTCTATGCCAAGATACTTGTCGCCCGACATATATTCGAACGGCTCAAAGGCAGCATTCGTAGCCACGACCAACTGGTCCTTCGACGGATCCAGCTCCGCCGATGTGACTGGTGTCGGAGTACCGTCGCCAAAGTATTTGTTGAGTATCTCTTCGTATGTACCGTCAGATTTGATCTTCGCAATGAACTTGTTCACTTCTTCCAGGAGTTCCGGCTGGTTCTTGTCCACGCCGAAGGCGTACTCCTCTTCGGTGAGCGGTATATCGATGACCTTCACTACGCCGGCCCCGCCGCTTTTTGCGCCGTCACCGCTCTTTTCGCCGCAGCCGGTCAAAAAGCCGATCATTAGCAACGATAAAACTGTCAGAAGTGCAATCAGTTTTTTCATACCATTCTCTCCTTTTTATGTAATCTGAATGTATATTTATACGCTTTATGCATTTTTGTCTGCATATTTATAAATTTATACTAATAATATATATTTGTCAATACCGATATATATTCCAACATTATCCTGTTAACATAATTAGCGCATAATCATGCAGCGTGATGCATGATTATGCGCTAATGTATTATGCAGGTCTTACTTCTTCAGCATCAATGTTCCGAAAACGGAAGTATCCTGCCATCCGTTGCCGGAAGGATCATTCCAGTTTGCAACACTCTGGCGGATGCCGCCCTTCGCATCATTGATCTGGACGTCGAAGCCGATTTCCATGTCGGCTTTCGGAGTTATCGTCCTGAAGGGTATCTTCATCTCCACGATGTAGCTCGATTTGGAAACCCTTACGGCAGATTCGAACCCTTCACTGATATTCTCAGGACTGAACGTCGCCATGTTCTCGAAGTTGACCCTGTACTGGCCGTCGTCATCCTGGTAGAACGTGGTCTTTTCATTGTTTTCATCGATGAATACTTCCACAGAATCCTGTTCCCACGGATTTGCGTTGGCCTTGTCAAGCTCCGCATCGTTCACGTATACCAGTACATACAGGTTCTTCTCGTCCCACAGCACCCTGGCCGTACCGGTAGCTCCCTGCCAGGCCATCTGGTACCGGTTGATCTGCAGCGCCGGCGCCTTGCTCCAGATCGCGTCAGTCTCCCCGTCGATCACAGGAGTGCCGTACCTCGCAAGGGAGCGGTTCGAATCAAGGTATTCGAGCTTGTTCTCGCTCATGAATTTTTCAGGATCTATGACGCCGTAATAGGCCGGCTTGGCCTGCAGGTTCCTGTCGAACAATGTCGGGTTCATCGAAGCTCTCCAACTCGTTCCGTCGTCCATTCCCCAGAATGTCACGCGCACGATGTGGTCAGAGTACTTTTTGAATATCCTGAACAGTTCGGCATAC
>JAKOPX010000556.1 GCA_029778665.1 Bacillota bacterium
GAAATAGTCGAGAGAAAAATAAAGGAATACCGGGGTGAATAGATACCCGGGCCAGAGAAGGATGATGGGGTTGACAGCCGTAATTTCCGGGCCTGAATACTGGAACGAGATATATGAAGCGCTGCAAAAATTTGAGCAGGAAATAGTATACAGGAAGATAGATGTCGATGTGGACATAGACACTGAAATCGACCGCATCGGCATTTATCCTGTCGAATATCTCATTCTGGACCTGAACTGCATAGAAAATATAAAAAGGATTCCTCCTGCAATCAGGAAATTCAGGTCGCTGAACAGCAGCGCAAGGATCATAGTCATCGCTTCGGATAAGTTTGCAGGCAGTGAAGTGGTATCATCGCTTATTTCAATGGGTATCTACGATATCATCGGGCAAAGGGAGTACGGTGCAAAAACGATACTCCCTTCACTGCTTGAGCACCTGAGAGTCCCTGCCACGTATGCAAAGGCTGCAAAGTGGGACATTGAATTCCGCGACAGGAATGACGGAAGCGAGCCCCTTGATTATATCCGGGGACATGGGAAAAATACCGTCAGGGACAAGATCGTCGGTTCCATAGTTATCGCAGTTGCCGGTGCCATGCAGCGTTCAGGGACGACGCATACCGCAATATCGCTGGCCAAATTTTTATATGACAACAACTTCGGCGTGGCTGTCTATGAGTTCCATGACGGCGGCACATTCGAAATCATAAAAAATTCCTATGAGGAAGTCGAAGCAAGGGATGATATGTTTTCGCTTGCGGGCATGGATTTTTACCCTTATGATCCTTACAGGAGCATTGCCGACCTTCTTCATGGGGATTATGCGTATATCGTACTCGATATGGGTGTTTATTCCCGCTGCAATATTCCTGAATTCCGGCGTGCCCACGAAAAAATCATCGTTTGCGGTGTCAAGGACTGGGAAATGCCGCCGCTGGAGGAGATCCTGAAAGACGAGGAATGGTCTGCGAAATATAAATACCTGTTTGCCTTTTCAGATGATGAATGCTTCAGGTTCGTAAAAGACAGCATGGCTAAACTGCCGGTCTACCAGGCTGTTTACAACCCGAATCCTTTCAACGTTTCAGCGGAATGCAGCTTCGTGTATGAAGAAATGCTGAAGGATGCGCTTCCTAATACATACTTCGCTGATGAAAAAAAAGGCGTATTCAGAAAAGCTGTTGGCAAGCTGATAAAGCGTGAAGATGTTTTGTACCATAAGCCTGTTCTGAGGAAAAAGCTGTTGATGGAATCACGCAGCAGGGAGAGGAAGACTGTTGTCGACCACGTGATCAGGAAGCGCAACAGCCCGCTGAAACTTGTCATAAAAATCGTAGTTATTTCTGCGCTTCTCACCGGCATTTATTACATCATAACAAGGTTTGGCATTATAAACAGAATCGGCGATTTTTTCAGGCAGCTAAAGGATGCTTTCTTACCGGATTGATAACTTAAACGGTCAAAAAGAGGAGGGATAGTAAGTGGCTACTTTTGCGATTGATACTGAAACCCTGGGAAACGGGGTAAAGCGTATGAACAACCTTGCAAAAACAGTCGGCGATATGATCACTAACTGCAAACGTGTAAGGAGAGCGCTTGACTGGGATGTCATGGGCGAGCAGCAACTGGATAAAAAATTCACGATGCTTTGCGACGTTCTTGCGTTACCGTGTTCGGGAAGCTGAAGAACTAAAACTGAAGGAAGGTTGCTGTGATGAAAAAAAGAGTTATGGCACTTATAGTACTTCTTATTGTCCTGGTTCCGGCAAATGTTTATGCGGACTTTGGCCCGAAACCGACCCTGCAGGTGCTGGTGAAGAACAGCAGGGATGAGGCGTGCTTCGTCACGCTTGCCTGTGACCCGGACACCGAAAACCCCGATCCTGATAAAATGTATCTCTATACCGACGGCAACATTTACGCATACCTGTATAAGGATCC
>JAKOPX010000557.1 GCA_029778665.1 Bacillota bacterium
CCAGGAGCAGAACCTCATAGGCAAGGTGGTGAAAGTTTGGAGCACAGCTGCAGATGAAGGTGTATGCTCTATATGCGGAGCGTTGGACGGCGTCGAAGTGGAAATGGGCGCTGATTTTGATTTCAAAGGCAACGAGCTATACAGCGGCCAGAAGGAAACCCCACCGGCGCATCCACGCTGCAGATGCGCGCTGCTTTATGTTGAAAAGGAGCCACCGAAATACCAGGCGGTACCTGATCAGGAAGTGATCCAGAACTGGAGCCCTGAAGATCAAATACCAACGCCAGAACCTCCGGAACCAGCAAAGCCGGCAATACCACCGGCAGAGAAAATGCCGCCAGGCATGAAATACAACGGCAAGGCAAACCTCGGAGGAACCGGGGAAATGCATTCATACATCGACGAGACCGGCCAGGAATGGCTATTCAAGCCGGCACAAACCAAAAGCGGAAAGCCGGAAGCATTCAGGGCCTACGTCCAGGAGGCCGGATACAAGGTCCAGGCGATAATAGATCCAGACACAGCGGTACCCGTAGGAACCGGGGAACTGGGCGGCAAGTTTGGAGCCTTCCAGAAGAGAATAACAACCATAAGCGACAAGATAGACCTGAAGCACTGGCAATACACCAGCGACCAGCTGCCACCGGGAACAGCCGCACAACTACAGAGAGAGCATGTAACCGACTGGCTACTGGCCAACTTTGACAGCCACGGTGGCAATTTCGTAATGGACGACGCCGGCAGGCTTATAGGAACAGACAAAGAACAGGCCTTCAGGTACATCAAGGAAATAGGCGCCCAGCAGATGAGCTACACATACCACCCAAACGCAACCTACGGGGAAACAGAGCCGATTTATAATACCTTATTCCGGAGGTTTGCAAAGGGAGAGATTGACCTGGATCTGCAGGATACCTTGACCTATATCAAGAGAGTGGAAGCGATCCCGGACGAGCAGTACCGTGAAATATTCAGGAACTATGCCGAGGCTCTATACGGGAAAGGTAAAGAAGCAGAGGAGCTGCTGGACATGATCGTCGAAAGGAAAAACCGGTTAAGAGAAGACTATCGTCAGTTTTTCAGTGACCTTCTCACAGAGCGAACCGGTAAAAAACAAGTGTTCGTCTGGGCAGACGAGGCTGCAGAGCATATGAAACAGCCACTAACGGCAGTAACACACAGCCCGGAAACCCTGCAAAAGATGAACATGGCAGAGCTTAAGCAACTGGCCAAACAAAAGCAGATCCCATACTACAACAATATGAATAAGACCCAGCTGATAACAGCTATATCGGACCCGGTAAAAGCACCAGAAATGAGCGCCCAGGTAAGAAATAGGCTGCTGGCCAACGAGGCAGCCAGGAAAGCTGCAGCAAGAACACCAGCAGCGCAGAAGGCCAAAGAAATCGTATCTGCAGATGAAATATTCAAAGACGCCTCAATCATTCCGGAGAAAAAACTGGGAGTTCCGGTCAGGAGCGACAAGGGCAGCGTTGAAGGCCTCAATTTAACGGCCAGGAGAATGCGGTTATTAGACGACGCAAGCGCTACGGAATATGAGGTCTATGAAATAACCGGCAAGCTGACCAAGGAAGCATGGTCCAAGACATGGGATAAGATGAAACCCATAGGAGAAATAGGAGAGCTGGAGTTTGAGCTGGCGGACGATGCCAAAAAGCTCTTTGCTTCCAAGGCGAACCTGGGAGCATCCATCCGGACCATAAAGGTAACCGACGGGGAAACCACATTCGAGCTTTACATCGATGGCCAGACAAGAAGATATAACGGCTGGCGCGGTTTCTTCAGATTGAGAACGCCGGTAACCTCAAACGGAGCTGCAGACGCTGCGAACATGAAAAACATACTGCAGAAGCTGGAGCTTGATGATCTTTTATTGAATCCGGACAGCGAAGCAGAGATGATCCTCAAAAAGAGCCGACTTGTATGGCAACACGCTCCGCATCGTATCCAGGAATTAGATGGTTTGACTCCGGAGCAAATACCGATTAAACTGGATATGATAATGAGGCAAGAAGGAATAGACCCGAAGCGTATAAATAACATGAAACTGGTTAAAGTCTTCGAAGGTTATTCAACATACGTCGAAGAGGGCATCGTCGAAACATACAAGAAGGCAGGCCTGAAATATGTCTGGACCGGAGTTCCGGACGGAGACGACATAGTGAAGATCATCCAGAGCCCAGGCCTGATGTCAAATAACAACCGTTTCAGAGCCGGAATGAGGCGCACAGGAGCAAGCCCGGTCGACGACTTCAGGACCGGCGGCAGCGATAATGTATTTACCAGGTTAGGTGTCAAAAGCAAAAGCAATCCAAGGTTTGACGACTGCTACCTCGGGAAACGATACCGCATTCTTATTGATCCAAAAGTCATGGAGAGAACCGACTGGTATGCATACGAGGAAGACTCCTTCGGAAGCTCGGATCCGTCGGCCATGGCCGGCAGACTTTCACCGGTGGAATTCATCAAG
>JAKOPX010000558.1 GCA_029778665.1 Bacillota bacterium
ATGCCGTATTGCTTCTTATATTTCATGTATGCATCAGGTGTCAGTATCGGTACATAGGACTGGACCTTGGCTTTCCCGAAGGTCCTGGTTCCGATGAGCTTGCCTGCTCCCCTGTCCTGGACCGCGCCTGCCACTATTTCAGATGCACTTGCGCTGTTGCCGTTGACCAGCACCGCCAGCTTATATTTTGGCTCCCTGAGCGATGAGACGTATTCTGTATCCCAGTACATCTCCGACTTGTAATCCAGATACGTTATTGTCCCTTCCGGCACAAATTTCTCGACCAGACTTACAGCCTGGATCATTTCACCGCCAGGGTTATCGCGCAGATCCAGCACGATCTTGCTTATGCCAACTCTGTCGAAATATTTCAGAGCAGCGGTAATATATTCGTTAGTGTTCGAGTTGAACATTTCAAGCCTTATGTACCCGATACCATTCCTGTTTTCATATATGACAGGATTTACCTTTACAATTTCCCTGACAATATCTATGTAAGCAATATCCCCGTTCCTGAGGACTCCAAGCCTGACAGTCGTCCCAGGCTCTCCCCTGATAACCTCAGCCGCGGCATCGACAGAAACCCCGACCAGGCTTCTGCCGTCAGCCTCCACAATAATGTCCCCCTGATGAATACCGGCTTTTTCTGCAGGGGAACCGCGGTATACATCTACCACAACGATATGTTCGCCGCTCAGCTGCAACGTAGCTCCGATTCCTCCAAAGCTTCCTCCGATGGTGCCATAGAAATCATCACGTTCCTGTTGATTCAAAAACGTGGTATAATCATCCAGCACACCAAGCATGCCTCTGACTGCGCCTTCAAACAGCATCTCATCCGTAGCTTCGCCATAATACTGATCCCGGATCATGTCCATCAGACGTATGAAATATGACGAATCATCCCTGATCGTACCTGAAGCATATGCCGGCTGCCCAGCCAAAAGCAAAACAACTGCAAAACTGCAAACAAACCCGATTGCCCTTCTGATAAAATGCTTTTTCACAAAAATCCCTCTTTTACATGTTTAATAAAGTACCACTTTGATTTTACCATTTTGGGGGACAGTTCTCTACTTTTTGAATGGACAGTTACTTAGGGGACAGTTCTCAACAGATCTGCCGCAGTTTCTAAATAATATGGGCATTATTGGATTCCTGACAAGCGGATGCTCCGGCAAACAGTTGATCTGGTCAAAAAAGCATGATCTGTCCTTTTGTTCCGGTCTGCCACTGTTTTCATCTATATTTCCGGGTATTCAAAAAAATATGCATAAAGGCATGTCATTAAAGCCCCGGTTGCAGTCTCAATAGTAATTTATAAGCCTGTCCCTGTAGTCTTTCCTGATGCCTTCCTGCAGGTATCTTATCAGGCTGCGGAACATTGCTGCGCCTTCAGCCTTCGTCAGTTTCTTGTTGGGATTCATATTGCCCCTGCTGTCACTCTGGATCAGGCCGATTTTCTGCGCAACATATGCGGCATTTCTTGCATGCTCAGGAATAAGGTCATTGTCACGGAAGCTTGTAACCGCCACGGGAGCGGGCGCCAGCGATTCAAATCCAAGTGCCCTGATAAAGGCAACAGTTGCTTCCGCCTTTGTTATATAATCATTGGGTGCGAACCGGTTATCGCCCCTGCCCAGCATTATGCCACGCTCATATACATTCCTGATCTCGTTGAAGTAGATATTATTTATCGAAACATCATTAAACGGTGAAACAACAACTTCCTTTCCGGTTGTCCTCCGGGTCGTTGTAGTTCTCTTTACAAGCGTCGGATCCTGGGGCACCTCTCTCGCAACTTTCGCCATTGCTGCGGCGAACTCCGCTCTCGTCATGTAATTGTCAGGGTAAAAGTTAGAACCGTCCCCTTTGAAGACCTCAAGGCCGAACATGAGCCTGATATCGTTCTCAGCCCAGTGGCCCCTGGCATTTCTCACGTCAACCGACGCCAGTCTCTTCTGAACCGGGAACGTCTCAATAATAAGGCTGTCGCTGTATGTAACTATGCGGTCCGTCGAAATCCCTTTTGAATCGAATTCCGGAAGCATGCACGTGTACTCGAGTACGTTGCTGTTCATACGGCTCTGAACGTAGCTTCCTGCAAACGAGATCTGATTTGGCCTGTTTTCATAGTATTCAAGTTGTTCTGTAGATGTCGAGGATATGGCAATCGTTGCCGTACCTCCCCAGACGTCTACGCCATCGCCGGTATTCCTCTCGCCGCTGATAACATAATCCAGCAGCAGGCTCTCGGCATTGCCCCAATATTGGTCATAGCCATAGAATGTGCCTGTGCATTCAACGGTAACAGTATTGCCGTCGTTCGCAGGTCCCACCTGGTAAACTTTCCTGCTCCATATGCTTCCTGCATGGTAGGTTACCGCAGGTTTGGGATCAATCAGGGTCGAGCGGGCAAACTGGTAATTGTTTCTGTTTGGAATAGTGTATGTAACGCCGTCAATGATGACGCGCTCACTCGCTGAAGTAAGGCTGACAGTCTCCGCAATCTGGCCGTTCTCCTTCGTTTCTGCCTCTGTGGTGAAAGTCAGCACACGGGTGAGAGTGTTTTCGCCGTTACGCAGGTTGTAGGTATACGTGGTCGTGAGCTTGTCCTGCCTCTGGCTCTTTTTTATAAGAAGTGTCCCCTCAAACACGACCGGTTTGCCGCTAATGAAGGTGACCTCCTTGTAGTCGAACGTTGTATTGTCAGGCACCTCTCCGGACGAAATACCGCCTTCGTATCCGCAAATACCTTCCCGGGCAAATGCATGACCACACATCAGGAATATCAGCGTTATTACAAGCAGCGATGCTGTGACTCTTTTCTTCATGGTTGAAACCTCCGGCCCAAAATCTTCCATTTCATAATCATTCAACTATTATGATGTAAGCGTCTCCTCCTGCAGAACTGTCCCTCTTGATGATCCTTACGACATCCCCTTTCCTGATGGATGAAGGATCGATCAGCTTGCCGTTTTCAATGGCAATTGTATTGCTTAGGATGTTTACGGTAGAATCTGCTATGTTCTCCCACTTGTAAGTGGAAGGATTGTACACGCTGGCCCTGCGTATACTGAGAGTACCGGCGTCTGCAGCATATACGGTGCCCCTTACGTTCACAGTGCCGTACGGCGCGGTACTGACAAGGACAGCATCGATCCCGTCCGCGACTACATAGACCACGTTGTTTATAAAACTCGTTTCGCCGTATCCTACAAATTCACGGACATTCAGAACGCCTTCCTCTGTCAGGATCCTGGTATCAGGCGTTATATTGAAAGTTTTTGGTGTATTGTAATATTTCCAGTCGATCCCCTGCAGCTGCGAGAAGGACTCTACGGTGAAATCCCTGCTCTGGTTGATATCTCTGATCCTGCCGCGATAGACCGTAAGCGCGTTGATCGGCGGCTCTTCAACACTGACAACGGCTGCGTAGTAGTTGCCGCTTGCATAATCCCTGTTCAGTGCCATATACACTTTGTCGTTATGGCTGAGACTGTTGCCCGTCACCAGCCTTCCGTACTTAACAATGATGCTGCCGTCATTGAATCTGACAGTCCTGTTCTCATTGGTTGTTTTGAAACTTGATGAGCCGGGTATAAGCTCGCTAATCGTGTCAGTGAGCGAGGAAATTTCCGTATCGAGGCTGTTGCGATACGTTACCGCGACTACCTTCTCTATCCCGCCATAGGTCCTCTCGACAGCAATGTATGCTTCATTCTGATAGAGCAGCTTGTTTGCTTTGTTCATGCTGACAGGAGTATCCTTAAGGTAGATCCTGTAATTATCGCTCAAAGGAAGGGTCGAAGCACCTTTCCTGTCAACAGGTTCCCATCGTCCTTTCCTGAAGGCCTGCATGCCCATGACTGTTATCTTGTCAGAAATTTTGTCTATTTTGGCAATCTTTCCTTTATATATATTATTGATGTAATAGTCATCGCCTTCTATCGTGATTTCCTTCAATTCTGTCGAACGAGGGGTCTCGTTCAGGATCAGTCTTACTCGATCGCCATCCCTTAAAGCTGCAAAACCCGCAAGGTATCTTTCCTTTATGACGATGATATTGTCATTTATCTCGAGAATTTGCTGTGTACCGTCGTTGTATTCGACAATAATCTGATAAGGCAGCTTGGAGATTATCCTTGCGTACCGGACAGTATAGTTGTCTACAGCGCTTACGGAAACGATGTATCCGTCGCTGTCAAGGCGCAGATATGCTGTGTCCCCGGCCTGGATGCTGTCTATACCGGCCGGTTCATGGTTCCTGAACACTTCGATTCTGCTCTGATCCAGGTAATTGTAGGTCCTGAGCGTCAATGGACTGCTCCCGGTGCCGGAACCGTCTTCATTGAAAAGAGTTATATAGCCAAGGCTCGGGTTGTTTTCTTCTACAATACCTCTGACTATCCTTCTGGCTTCAGCATTTATGCCAATATCTATGCCATATATCTCCTTAACGAGTTTATTGCCGTCTAAGGTAAGAATAACTGTGGCGTCACTTGTTATTGAAGACAGATTCGACTTTGTGCCGTTAATGGTAACTTTGGCCTGGGGCGACACCCTGTAGGTGGCTTTGGCCGCCTGTGACCAGGAAAAACCATCGTTTTCAGCAACATCCCTGAGGTCAGGGTAATCGGTTTCAAATAACTGGATCACATCGATAAGCCAATTCGCCTGATCGACATTTTGAACCTGGGCTGCAACATATTTTACTTCATTGACATTCGATAGAACATGCACATACTTGATTCTGTTGCTGCTGTCGGATATGTACCGGATCCTGTCACCTTTCTGCAGCAGGCTGCTGTTGCCTATGGCCCCGTTTTTATAGACAACCAGTTCCGCTGCCTGCCCCGGCAACGACGTTCCGGCATTCTCATCCCTTCCTCCCGATGCAGGCGCAGTTTGCGCGGTTGTCCGGATCAACGCAAAACTGCCGTCCGCATTTGCAACGTAGATGTTCCTGCCGGTCGAAGATGTCCTGCCGGTGTGATCAACAATGGGGGACACTTCTTCAATAATGCCCGATATCCTTGTATGTCCTGTCGCCTGCAGAGTAAAATCTTCTGCATTTTTTATGATTTGGGCGCACTGCTCCCTGGTGACAGACTGGCGTGGATTGATGCGGCCGTTGCTGCCGGATATAATACCATTCTGTAGCATTGCCTCGATATATGGCAGTTTTTCGGGGTCAACGCTTCGCCAGTCGGTGTAGTTGACCACTTCCTTCAATTGCTGTGCCGGTGAAATATTCAGCGCCAGCGCCATCCAGTAGATCATTTCCTGCCGCTGAGCCTGGCTGTGTCTTCTGAAACTGCCCTCTGTCAAAGACGTCTGATCCGTATTAAATGCATCCGTCAGATCATTGAAGGAGATCAGTCCTTCATTCGCAGCAAGCTGAAGGAAACCATCATACCACACTTCCAGGGGATCAGTTTTCCTGTTCGCCGGCAACCGGGCATTATTAACGGTCGCACCCAGTTGCTGTGCCTCTGCTCCGCGTCCCGCAGCCCGGTAGGCCACTGCCAACGCCTCTTCCTTCGTCAGGGGGACAGTTCTTCCAAATCTCCCGCTTGCGTCTTTGAATCCTGTCAAAAAGCCAAGCGCACTAGTCTCGTATATAGCTTCACTGGCCCAATTGCCGGTCCCTACGTCACTGAATGAAAGATACCGAATAACTGCATTCGCACCCTCGTCTCCATAATAAACCGTCCTCTGGATCTCTGCGGTATTGGTTTTCAGGGGGAGGGACAGTTCTGCAATTATTATCAACGCAACAATAACCGCTCCGAGTTTTAAATTCTGGCAATGCTTACGTGATATTCGCAAGTCAAGCACCCTTTCACATATAAGCGACAGTAAATAAAGCCCGATATATAAGGCATTTAACCTGTTATATATATCGGCTTATGAAGCCTGGATTTTAGTTTTTTGCCGGCACGCAACGATTAAATTTATGTTACAGTGCAGATGGTACCGATTATTGAGGACTGTCCCCCATATTCAAATTCGAGAAATGTCCCAATATAAAAAGGACGGTCCATGCAAATCAAGAACCGTCCTCTAATTCAATTGCTGAGAAGCGTCCCCAAACTACATCCGTTCGGGTGCATTTATGCTCAAAATATCAAGCACATTTTTGATCACGGTTTTGGTCGCTGACACCAGCAAGAGTCGTGCTTTCATGAGCTTCTCTTCCTCGCCTTTTACCCTGCACTCAGTATAAAAGCTATGGAACAGTGATGCCACGTCGGTGACATACCGTGTCAGGCGGCTGGGTTCGAGTGTCTGCGCCGATATTCTTATCTCTTCAGGATACTCGGCAAGCTTTTTGATTAACTCCTGTTCTTCCGAAGCTGTAAGCAATGTTAAATCCACTTCTTCCGCGGAAGGAACGCTTATGCCCTCGCTTTCCAGCAACCGCAGCATGCTGCATATCCTCGCATGCGCATACTGTACATAATAGACCGGGTTTTCATTCGACTGCTTTGCTGCAAGGTCGAGATCGAAGTCCAGGTGGCTTCCTGCAGCTTTCATATTGAAGAAGAACCTTGCCGCGTCTCTGCCGACTTCCTCAAGCAGATCATCCAGCGATATAGCCCTGCCAGTCCTCTTGGACATCCTGGCAATTTCACCATTTTTGAAAAGCCTGACCAACTGGAATAAAACTATGTCCAGCCTTGCAGGGTCCACACCCACTGCCGCAACAGCCGCTTTCATTCTGGCAACATGGCCATGATGATCTGCACCCCACAGATTGATAACCCAGTCAAAACCTCGCTTTACGAACTTGTTCCTATGGTAAGCTATGTCAGACGCAAAGTATGTCGGCAGTCCATTGCTCCTGATAATCACTACATCCTTCTCAGCGCCGAAATCTGTTGCCCTGAACCACTGGGCACCGTCTTTCTCATACAGAAGGCCTTTTTCTTTCAAGAAGTTGATAGTTTCTTCAAATTCGCCACTGTCATAAAGAGACTGTTCCGAGAACCAGACATCGTAATTGATTCCATATGCTTCCAGGCCTTTCTTTATACGTTCGATATTTCTCGGAAGGGCAAAATTGACCAGTTCCCTGCGCCTTGTTTCCGGATCCGCATCCAGAAGCTTGTCCCCGTATTGCTCAATGTAATCCTTCATATGGTCAATGATGTCTTCGCCATGGTAACCATCCTCGGGAAATTCTATTGCATCTTCGCCCTTCAGCAGCTGTATGTACCTTGCCTCCAGCGAAATGCCGAATTTCTCTATCTGGTTTCCTGCATCATTGACATAATATTCCCTTGTCACATCATAACCTGCAGCCTGAAGCACGCTGGCGATACAGTCTCCCAGTGCTCCACCCCTGGCATTTCCCATATGCAACGGTCCTGTCGGGTTTGCACTGACGAACTCCACCATAACTTTTTTGCCCTGACCGATGTTGATCCTGCCGTAATCTTCACCCTCGCGGCTGATAATCTTCAGCGTGTCATAAAGCCACGATGTTTCAAGGAAGAAGTTGATAAATCCCGGTCCTGCGCACTCGGCACGCTGGATATATGTATCTGTAAAATCCATGTTGTCTATCAATATAGAGGCTATCTGCACAGGTGCCTTCTTTGCCTGTTTTGCCAGCAGCATTGCAATATTTGTAGAAAAATCGCCATGTTGCTTTTCTTTCGGCGTCTCAATGAAAATTTCATTGACAGCCATTTCAGGCAGCAGTCCCTTTTCTGCAGCAACAGTCAGTGCCTTTCTGACAATACTCCTGATCTGTTCCCTGATGTTCTCTATTATGTTTGTCATCTAATGTCCTACCTCCCTGATTGACATCCAGAAGTCATTTTCGCCTGTTTCGGTATTATCTATTTCCAACTGGTAACCGATGCGGATCTCCCCGCCATTGTCATCTATCTTTACGTCAACTTCATTGGCAGTAACTCCGATGATGAATGAACCAAACTCAGTGTCGTAGTACGATATGTGCTTCTGCCCCTGCTGGAAAACAAACTGCGAATTTATCGTTCCTGCCCTGACTAGTGTCACAATCCCGTCCATCACCATCAGCGTTGTCGTCGTTCCGCTCATACCGGTAACTTCGCTTTCGTCATAGGTAATAAAATAGGCTTTATCCCTTTTATAGTACTTCCCCTCTGTGACAAATTCCATAATTGTGTTAACCTGATCGTCGGTGGACTGCGTGCCTTTTACTGATATTATCACATTCTTGTCCATAAAACACGCACCTCCCCTGAAGCAAACCCCATATTAGATTGTAAGTTAAAACAGTTACCGAAACCTAAGTTTCTGTTATCAGTATTCCTCAATATCCACCTTCTTTGCCGAATTTACGGTTTTCCCAAGTATGGCACTGCACAGAGGTTCAAATTTATCAACACTGTCACTTGTATAATAGTGATATGTCGGCTTAAGCCGAGGGTCCCGCTGCATATTATTATCCAAAATGATTCTTTTTACAACCCTTGCCACTTCATAAGCTGAACTGACCAGCGTTACGCCTTCTCCCATCACCTTCGAGATCGTGTTTTTGAGAAGAGGATAATGCGTGCATCCGAGAACCAGCGTATCGACACCTGTTTGCTTCAGTGGTGTAAGATACTTCTTCGCAATACTGTAAGTGATCTCATTCTCCCACCATTCCTGCCCCTCCTCAACAAGCGGAACAAAGAGGGGACAGGCCTTCTGATATATTTCGATGCTGTCGTCGAGCTTACTTATGGCTTTTTGATATACACCACTGCTAATAGTCAAGGGAGTTCCGATAACTCCAACCTTCTTGTTTCTGGTTTCTGCAACTGCGGCCGCCGCACCTGCTCCTATAACCTCGATTATGGGCAGATCATGATTCTGCCTGACAAACTCATAACCATGTGCACTCATCGTATTGCATGCGATTACGACCATCTTTATATCATGTGTCAGTAAAAAGCGGATATTCTGGAGTGTATACTTAATGACAGTCTCCCTGGACTTTATCCCATACGGAGCCCGTCCGTTGTCGCCAAAATATACAAGGCTCTCGTGAGGCAACTGTTCTGCGATTTCTTTAAAAACCGTCAAGCCTCCGAGACCTGAGTCAAAAATTCCAATCGGTCTGTTGTCCATACTGGCATTTCCCCCATACGTTTAGCCGGTAAACAGTTTCAGAGGTAGTCTATTTCCTTTCTGCTGTCTTCAAAACGCGCCAATGCCAACTCTATCAGCCTGTCAACCAGTTTTTCATAGGACAGTCCCGAGGCTGCCCACAACTTCGAATACATGCTAATCTTCGTAAACCCGGGCATGGTATTTATCTCGTTAATGAAGATATCGTAATTGTCCCTCCGCACAAAGAAGTCCACTCTCGCCAGCCCGGAACAATCCAGGGCCTTAAACGCCCTTACCGAGTACTCCCTGATTTTCTCAATCACTTCAGTAGGCAGATCTGCAGGGATAATAATTTGAGAACTGTCCCCCTTCAGATACTTGGCCTCATAATCATAGAACTCATTACATGGTATCACTTCGCCCACTGTCGATGCAACCGGATCATCATTCCCCAGCACAGCACATTCTATTTCCCGGCCGTCAATAAATTCCTCGATCAGTATGCGCCTGTCATATTTTGCCGCCAGCTCCAAAGCCGTACGAAGTTCACCGGCATTCCGGACCTTGCTCACTCCGACGGAAGAACCGGCATTTGAAGGCTTGACGAAGCAAGGATAAGACAGAACGCGATCTACATCTTCACATATTTTTTCGAAATCCCTGTCGATCTGCTTGCGGTTGTAAACGAGGTATTTGCCCTGTGGCAAGCCCTCCTTCTCGAAAATAATCTTAGCATAAGCCTTGTCCATCCCCAGTGATGAACTCAACACACCGCAACCTACATATGGTATCCCGGCAAGCTCCAGAAGTCCCTGGATCGTACCATCCTCACCATTGCATCCATGCAGTACCGGGAATACTACGTCAATTTTCTTGTTATCCTTTTCTGCCTCGGCTATCGCAGCACCTGCCGTCAGCAGCGCATGCTTCTGTTTTACATTTGATTCTGCCAAAGCCTGCCATTCTCCTGTCCCGATAAGTCCGACAGGCCCGTCATAGGAAAGCCATCTGCCGTCTTTCGTAATTCCGATCATAGCTACTTCATATTTATCGGTATCTATATTCCTGATCACAGACTCCGCCGAAAACCTTGACACCTCATGTTCTGAGGACTGTCCCCCGAAAATGACAGCAACCCTGATCTTCTTATCCATCAGATATCAACCACCTGTTTTAAAATAGCCCATCCCTAAATATATATTGTTTATTTTACTATTTCAGTACAGTAACTTCAACAGTTTATGGAGGGGACATTTCTCGTATTAGGGGACACTTCTTCAATCCATAACATCGTGATGATCACATATCAGAAAATAACATAGAAATCAGTTATTGATTAGGTTTGCCTGGCCTTGGCAAAAATCCTGGCTAACAGATAACGCCTTACGGGATGAATTATCGAAAACGAAGCCGTATCGCTCAACAATGACATCAGGTAAAATCTTATGATTGTTATAAATAATATAAAAGCTAAGAGCGGATGCAGAGAAATGTGTAACCAACCAACATAGTGGAAAGACTCAATATAAGCTTGATTTGTCACCTTGAATCACACGCTAAATTATTGAACACTTCAGATTTTACTCTTCTGAAGCAATCGCAAAATGACTAGTAAAGCGCAGTACACAGAAGTTCATTAAAAATGGCAGCGTACTGTGAACCTTCCCTTTCCGTCAGTTCAAAGCCTTTCCTGCAGAGCACGGAACACCCTGATACCGTTATGTTGAATATGTTCTCACATATCTGCCTGTACCTCAAACCACATAAAACCCGCAGTACATACGCCGTGAAGGCCCTGTACTCGATCTGTCTCCTGTCTGTGCTGACTATGCTCTCAACCGACTTCTTCAGCTTCATTGCGATGTATGCCATTACCTTTGCCGGTTTCATGTCCCTGATAATGACCTTCCTCCCGCTGTCGTACTCATTCCTCGTGTTGAAAATCTCTTCGCAGGGATCTTCCGGATCAACAGCCTCCATATCGCTTCTCCTTGATACGAATTCCTTATATCTCCGTATGAAGCTCTTCTTGTTCCTGATCCCAAAAATGCCCTGTATGAAACTCTTGTCTATCAGTTTGTATGTATCTTTCCGTATCCCAAGGTATATCCCATATGACGAGTAGGGATACTCCTCTTCCCTGCCCCTGTATCCTTCAACATCCTTGGGATTATTGTGTATATACGCCGACAGGGCAAGACAGTACCTGTCGCTGTC
>JAKOPX010000097.1 GCA_029778665.1 Bacillota bacterium
CTTTCAATAATATTTCAATTTGATACCGTTCCCTCACATCCAGGTGTTTAAAACTTCTTCGTTTAGTGGTATTATTAAGGTGACTCATTTCGGACCCTCCAATATGTTTTGGTTTTGTCACTTAAAACATTATCAGAGGTTCTGATTTGAGTCACTTCTTTTTTATCATGTTTGGGCAATTAATTTTACAACTTACCAAATTTTTGTACCTGGTTCTTGAAATATGGATATATTCAAATAAGAGGACGGTTCTCATGTCATGGGATCAAATACAGGGACAGTTCTTCTGCCATGGTTTTTGCGGAACCCTGGCAGAAAAACCGACCCCGTATCTGCAATAACTGGTTGGCCGGCGTTTCTTTAGTGACAGCCTTGCCTTGGCTAAATGACGCAGCAGCGCCTGAGTTATGTCAGCCTTCCATTATCTCTGTTGAGAAAAACAGTGCATATCTGGGCAACGTATCGGTGAACTTCCTGCTGGCCTCGTCTATTTCGGCATATTCCTCGTCGGTGAACCTCCATCCGGTAGCGCCGACATTCTCCCTGGCCTGCCCGGCATTCTTTGCGCCGACGATCGGAGCGGTGATGCCAGGCGTCATCAGGAGCCAGTTGATCGCTCCCTGGGCTGGCGTTTTGCCGTGTCTTGCCGATACAGCCTTAACGACTTCGGTCACTTCAAGGGCACGCTGGTAGTTTTCCGGCTGGAACAGCGCCGCGCGCCTGCGGCCGTCGGTAAAGACATCCGTTTTTTTATACTTGCCGGTCAGCAGGCCCTGTGCCAGCGGACTGTAAGGGACAACGCCAATTTCGTTATCGATGCAGAACGGCAGCAAATCACTGTCGTGATACCGCCAAAGAAGGCTGTAGCACGGCTGGATAACGTCCACCGGCCCGTAGCGCATTGCTTCCTTCTGCTGCTCCAGGCTGAAATTCGAAAGGCCTATTGCCCTGATGAGCCCTCTTTCCCTGAGTTCGAGCATCGCTTCCATCGACTCGCCGATAGGCACGTCATCGACGGGATAGTGCAGGAAATATACATCGAGATAGTCGGTCTTCAAATTCCTCAGGCTTTGCTCGCATGCCTTGATCAACAGGTCATGCCTCATGTTGTGCTTGAAGACCTTGGAGATAATGACACACTTGTCCCTGTCAGTTCCTGCGAGGGCCTTCCCGAGAACAGTCTCCGAATGCCCGCGGCCGTATACTTCAGCAGTATCGAACGTATTTACTCCGAGTTCCAGCGACACCCTGATCGCTTCTATGGAGTCCCGGTCGGCCACATCGCCGAAATAGCCGCCGCCCATCGCCCAGCAGCCAAGAATGATCTCGGATACCTTTACGCCACTTTTCCCAAGTGTTCTGTAGTTCATGATCATCCCTCTTCCTTTTATTTAGCTTACTGCAGTGCCGGTTACTTCAGACAGCCGGATCTTCCCATTGTCAGCCCCTGTCCGGCTTGCCGGATAACTGACACGCTGACGTACCTGGCACTATCAGGGCCGGTTATTCAATAACCCGCCGTTCAGTGGAATGCCTTTATGAATTAAATATGAATGGAAAACGTCATGTAAAACCAGAACGAGGCACAACAGGAAATCAGTAATTCTTATTGTTCATGGATTTACTTCCTTTACAGCATTATACATATTTATTTTAGATTTTTGCATGTTTTATGTCAACAAACTTGAGGAACAACGGCAATCACTCCTGCATGAATGCAGCAATGATACCAGGGTAATTCGGTGTGCCGGTATGTTAAAAATATATCTATCTTTAATTGCATTTTGGTACATATTATGCTATATTTTATCTTGATTTTATCAGGAGGTGTGTTTATGAGCGAACTAAGAGGTGCAGCAATATTCGGACAGTCGGGCGGTCCGACTTCAGTTATCAATGCCAGCGCCTGCGGCGTTTTCCAGGAAGCGCTCAAGCAGGATTGCATCACTGCTGTCTATGGCGCAGCACATGGCATCAGGGGCGTGCTTGAGGAGAAGTTTTACGATATAGGCCAGGAAGATCCGTATGAACTGGAACTTTTGAAGACTACGCCTTCCTCGGCACTGGGTTCGGTTCGTTATAAACTGAAAGATGCCAATGAAGATGATACCGATTACAAGAGACTTCTTGAAGTATTCAAAAAGTACAACATCAGGTACTTCTTCTATAACGGCGGCAACGACTCCATGGATACCTGCAACAAGATAAGCAAGTACATGCAGTCAGTTGGATATGAATGCCGCGTTATGGGCGTTCCGAAGACCATCGACAACGACCTCTGGGGAACGGACCACTGCCCCGGGTACGGCAGTGCCGCCAAGTACATCGCAACTTCAATAATGGAAGTTTACCATGATGCAAGGGTTTACGACAAAGGTCAGATCACGATCCTCGAGATCATGGGAAGAAATGCCGGATGGCTGACCGCTGCGGCAGCTCTCGCATCGAACGCAGGATATGGGCCGGATCTCATTTACCTGCCTGAACTGCCCTTCGATATGGACAAATTCATCGAAGAGACAATGGACATCTACAGAAAGCAGAACAACGTCATCATAGCAGTTTCAGAAGGAATCAAGGACAAGGACGGCAGATACATTTCCGAATACGGCTCCGACCTTGCAAAATCAAAAGACGCATTCGGGCATGCACAGCTGGGCGGGCTGGCTTATACACTCGCCAATATCGTGAAGGAGAAGACCGGCGCCAAAGTACGCGGCATCGAGTTCAGCCTCCTGCAGAGATGTGCTGCTCACTGCGGTTCGCTGACAGACGTCAATGAAGCTTACATGGCAGGCCAGATGGCAGTCAGGTACGCTGTAGAGGGCAAGACAGACTACATGGTCGCTTTCGAAAGAGTTCCCGGTCCTGAATACAAGTGCGTGACCAAGCTCATCAACCTGACTGACGTTGCAAATACCGAGAAAAAGATCCCGCGCGAGTGGATCAATGAGGCCGGCAACGGACTGAAGAAAGAATTCATCGATTATGCGCTGCCTCTGATCCAGGGCGTATCGGCTCCTCCGCTGGAGAACGGCCTGCCCAGGTTCGCAAGGCTCAAGAAGGTCCTGGCAACAAAGTAAGCCCGGCCTGAACAATCGAAATACAACGGAGTGCCTTTCGGCACTCCGTTTTTTTATTGGAACGGTTCTCAACTCCTGGCATTAGGGGACATGAAGAGATCATTGCCTGTCTGTCTTTCCTGGCTATATTCTTAGCACTACCCTATCTGACAATGTTTTTCTTTTTAGCCACTGAAAAACCGAAGAAGCCGAGTTCCTTGCCCAGGGTCCAGTATTTGCCGTGGGAATAGCATATGAGACCGGCTTTTTCAAGGACCAGCTTGCCTTTCTCGTTGAGCAGCGATTCGTCTGCCTGGACAGCAACCACCTCTGCGATGAACATGTCATGGCTGCCAAGCTCCAGCACGTTCTTTACCACACATTCCAGGGCCACAGGGCTTTCTGCTATTATCGGAACGTCGATAGCCGAAGCCTTTGCAGGGGTCAGGCCGGTCAGCTGGAATTTGTCAACGTCACGTCCTGACCTGACGCCGCATATATCGGTGGCAAAAGCCAGTTTTTGCGTGGCAAGGTTGATTGCAAACTGCCCTTTTTCTTTTATTAGTTTATAGGAATAACGCTCTTTCCTTACGGATATCGATACCATCGGCGGTTCGGAATTCACAGTGCCTGCCCAGGCAACCGTTATTATGTTTGGCTTTCCCGCTGCATCGGCGCAGGTCACCA
>JAKOPX010000559.1 GCA_029778665.1 Bacillota bacterium
GTTGGCCATATCCGGAAGCCGACGAATTCGACGCCGTCCTTTATTGGCCGGATACATGTCTTCGCATTAAGATCCAGGCGCAGCTTTTCGTTCAGGAATATTTCGATCCGGTCCTTTACTTCATGAAGGAATGCCTTGTCATCATGAAGGATGATCACATCGTCCATATACCTGATGTAATAGTGCAGCCGCAGTTCGTTCTTTGCGTACTGGTCCAATTCGTTCAGATAGATATTAGCGAACAGTTGACTTGTCAGGTTCCCGATCGGCATTCCCTTGTCAAACAGCCTTTCTTCTTTCGGGCAGTCATCAGGACTGACACCGGCCGGAAGCCCGAACGCTGTGTCTTCACTGTTGATGATAGTGGATAGAAGCCATAAAAGGTCCGGATCCTTGATCCGCTTTTCCAGGATCCTGATCAGGACTTCATGATCTATCCGGTAGAAATATTTGCTGATGTCCAGCTTCAAGAAATAATATTTCTTGTCGCGCCGGTTGACCTGCCGCAGCCAGTATTCAAGACGGTTCGCCGCGTTATGCGTCCCTTTTCCGATCCTGCAGCCATAGCTGTCATATATGAACTGTTTATCGTAAAAAGGATTCAGGTGCCTGTAAATGGCCCACTGAACGATCCTGTCTTTGAACTGCAGGGCCATGATCAGCCTTTTCTTTGGTTCAGTCACATAAAATTCGCGATATCGTCCGACTTTGTACGTCTTGTAAATCAGTTCGTTCTGGATCTGGATCAGGTTTTCTTCCAGGTTCATGGTGAACTGCAGAACATCCTGGCGGTATCTTTTGGCTTTTCTGGCTTCCAGGTATGCTTGATATAAGTTGTCAAAGTCATAGATCGCTGGATAAATGTTGCGTAATGTCTTCATCCTTTACCCCCAACGCCGTGCGTGACAGCCTTCATCAATTTTACAAGCAGCCTTCACGGCAATTCATTCTTTTGCTTCCCGGTGTCGCCGGGAGCAGGGATACATGTCCCTTTGTACCTTACGCGCGGATCTTTGCCCGTTAGGCAATAGATTTCTGGCATTTAAGGTCAGAGCGGAGCGGAACCCGATGTTGTGGTTCGAGTTCGACCGCGCGTTGTTGCCGTTCAGATAGAACACCCCAGCGTTCGACGTGTTGTTCCAGTTGCCGCCGCGA
>JAKOPX010000560.1 GCA_029778665.1 Bacillota bacterium
GCCGCCCATGTACCTGCCGTTCCGGCGCCTGCCGCGCATGCACCGGATACTGCAGTTCCTGCTGCCTGTGTATCTGCAGCTCCGGCATCTGCCGCCCATTTGCCTGCTTCCCTGATACCTCTCTTTCACATCCGCCGTGCCTGTCTGCTTTCTGTGGCCGCTGCATCAATATCTGCCGCTGCTGCCTCCGCCGCCGGAACTCCCTCCTCCGCCGCGGCTTCCTCTTCCGAAGCTCCCGCCGCCGGAACTCCTTCCACCGGAACTCCATCTGCCGCCGGAGTTCCTGCCGCCCCAGCCGCCTCCGCCGAAACCTCCGGAATCACCGCCGCCCCAGCCGCCGTGTCCTCCGTGCCTTCCGTCGAAAAGGCTGCGGTAGAAAGCTATCCTGATAATCATATAAGTGAGCCTGAACCTGAAAAAAATCCCGTCGACCACAAGGAACATGAGAATGATCGCAAAAGCAGGGATAAAGCCGTCACTGTCCCTGTGGTTACCGCTGTCCGGCCGGTACCGGCTGTAGAAGTCATATTTCATCCGGGTGTCTGACGGAAGCTTTTCCCTGATCTCCTCCATCGATACGCCGTATTCCCCGGCCACCTCGCTGACGACTGCGATATACCCGTTCAGCAGGCCACCGTTATAATCGCCCTGCTGCAGGTACGGGTTCATATATTCTTTCCTGATTTTCGCGGTTTCAATGTCAGTCAGTGCGCCTTCAAGTCCGTAGCCGACCTCTATCCTGATCATCCTGTCCCGGACAGCGTTCAGGATCAGCACACCATTGTTCTTGCCCTTCTGCCCTATGCCCCATCGCCTGAACAACTCATTTGCATAACTGTCGATGTCCTGCCCGTCCAGGGAATCGATCGTAACGATGACGACCTGCGCCGTGGTAAGGTCTTCAAGGCTTTCCCCGATCCGAATGATGCTCAGTTCCGTGTCCTCGTCAAGCACGCCCGCAAAGTCATTGACAAAGAACTCCCTTGTGGCAGAAGGATAATCGCCTGCAGCATAGCTGCCGGACGCCGGCGAAAATATCAGTATCATGAATGCAAAAAATACTGCTGCCGCTCTTTTCATCTTCTCAATCCCGTACACTTACTCCAGGTTACCTCACCATTTTGCCTCAGCTTCCGAAATCTATCCCGGGAGCCTCCTGCGCCCCGGGAGAAGCTTTGAAATATTCCTTTTTCTCAAATCCCATCAGCTTTGCGAAAATATTCCCCGGGAACCTCGATACTTTCGTGTTGTATACCTGGACAGCGTCTATGAAATCTTTCCTGGCCACTGAAACCCTGTTCTCAGAGCCTTCGATCTCGACCTGAAGGTTTTCGAACAGGTCGCCTGCTTTCAGTTCAGGGTAATTCTCGACCAATGCCAGTATCTGTCTGCCTGCTGAGGACAATTTCTCATCAGCCGCGATCTTGCTGTTCACATCTGAATAGTTGTCATAAAGCACCGCCCTCGCTGCGGCTATTTCACTCAACACTTTTTCCTCATGCTGCATGTAGCCCTTTACAACATTGACCTGGCTGGTGATCACATCAGCCCTTCTCTGCATCATGCTCTCGACCGTGCTCCATGCCTTCTGCACCTGCTGGTCCGCAGTGACAAGCCCGTTATATGTCGAAATCGAAGAGACCGCAAGTATGATGATCACAAGTGCGGCGATGCCCAGCTTGATCCACCTTCCGTAGATCCAGGATTTGTAATTCATGTCCATGGAACCTCCTTACTTCATTCAGGACCGCATTTACTGAGATATATATCCCTTTGTCTCTATATGTTAAACGTGTAGGATCGTTTAA
>JAKOPX010000561.1 GCA_029778665.1 Bacillota bacterium
GAGCAATGTGGCAGAGGCTGTGACGCAGTTCCGCCCATATTGTGTCGATGTGAGCAGCGGCGTTGAGACAGGCGGGTACAAGGATCCGGTAAAGATAAAGAGTATCGTGGAGAAAGTGAGGCGCCTCAGTATAATGCGGCCAGAATAAGTAACCGGGGCAGCGGACAGGTGATTTATTGCAGAACCCCAGGTCTCTCACAAATCAATGGAGTTTCTCGCAAATAACGGACATTACCGGTATTTCGTAAAATACGGCCATTTCCTTGCGGTTCACCGATCTTTCAGTCAAGAAACCGGTTGAATCCGGGCTTGTTTTTTGCCGATTCATAACTGTTGTCAAATTACTTAAAATGGGCTATAATACTATAACAGGTTAATGTCCCGGTGGTCTAATGGATAAGATAATGGATTCCGGTTCCATTGATAGGGGTTCGATTCCTCTCCGGGGCACCAGGTGTAAGCGGGTCTTGGTTGAGCAATCCAAGGTCCGCTTTTGTATATGATGAGGGATAAAGAATGAAGATAGGTTCGCTGACACTGGACAACAATGTATTTCTTGCGCCAATGGCGGGCGTCACCGACATGCCCTTCAGGGTCCTGTGCAAAGAGCAGGGCTGCGGTTTAGTATACACTGAAATGATAAGCGCCAAGGGCATGTACTACAATGACGAAAAAACCTGGAAGCTGGCTGAACTCAGCGGGGCGGAACTGCCTGCGGCCGTGCAGATATTCGGCTCCGAGCCGGATATACTTGCGCATGCCGCTGAAAAGCTGAACGGCTCGCCTGCTGATGTCATAGATATAAACATGGGCTGTCCCACGCCAAAGATCACGAAAAACGGGGACGGCTGTGCGCTCATGCTCAGGCCGGAACTTGCCGGAGAGATAATACGCGCAGTTGTATCGGCATCGAAAAAGCCCGTTACGGTGAAGATCCGCAAGGGATGGGACGACGGGCATGTAAATGCCGTCGAATTTGCCGTTATGGCAGAGAAATGCGGAGCAGCCGCAGTCGCCGTTCATGGCAGGACGCGTGAGCAGTTCTACAGCGGGCAGGCTGACTGGGATATAATACGGGAGGTCAAAAAAGCGGTTTCCATACCTGTCATCGGAAACGGCGATATACGCTCTCCGGAGGATGCAGCCCGAATGCTGGATCATACAGGCTGTGATGCTGTAATGGTGGGCAGGGGTGCCCAGGGGAATGCATGGATATTCAAAAGGATAGTTCATTTCCTTAAAACAGGCCAGGTACTGCCCGATCCGGATATAGAAGAAAAAAAGGCGATGATGCTTCGCCACCTTGACATGATGGTCGAATACAAGGGTGAGTATATCGGCGTGCGGGAGATGCGCAAGCATATCGCCTGGTATATCAAGGGATGCAGGAATTCCAGCCGGCTCAAGGAAAAAGTATTCAGGGCGGTGTCGTACGAAGAAATGGCCGGGCTGATCAGGGATTTCGGCATGGAATGCGAGGAATGATTCCAGGTTTATGAGCGGATACAAGAGCTGATCCGTGTATATAATTCCGGATGAGGTGACCGAACCGGATTTCAGCGCGCATACAGGACCGATCCGGGCATTCAGCATGGGATGCATTCCTGATCCGGACCTTCGGCGTTTCTTTACATCGCTTGTGATTTGCATTAAAATATTTACAGAATATATGTTCGGAGGATGCCATGAACCTTGAGCAAATGCTGGAGCATATCAGAGCGTCGGAAGAAATGATGAAGAACATCACGGCCTGGGTCGAATTGCCGGCCAGGGAGGCCGTATACGACGACTTCCCGGAATTCCTGGATGAGCGCATCATCAAGGCGCTCGAAAAGCGAGGGGTCAGGAAGCTCTACTCGCATCAGGCAAGCGCGATCCGGGCAGTGCATGAGGGACGCAGCGTCGTCGTCGTGACGCCTACCGCTTCTGGCAAGACGATGTGCTACAATATCCCGGTCATGGACGCCATACTCAAGGACGAATCCTCCAGGGCACTGTTCATTTTCCCGACAAAAGCGCTTTCACAGGATCAGACCGCGGAGCTGCACGAGCTCATC
>JAKOPX010000098.1 GCA_029778665.1 Bacillota bacterium
GAACGGCTCAGGGTCGATCCCGAATACAGGCAGAAAATGCAGTCATGCGCCAATCTTGAAAAAGACGCCGCTGCCCTGGAAAGGAGCCTCAACCAGCTTGCCGGAAGGAAGGAACAGGTACGGAAAGAGACGGATGAGCTCGGGAAGCAGCTTGCGGATATAACTGCGGAGATAGCCGAAAGCCTTAAGGCACAGCAGGAACTGGCCGATGCCATAAAGCAGCATGAGGCAGGAAAACCGGACGACAGGGATTCAGTAATGAAGTCCCTTGAAAAGGTGCACAGGGCACAGGCCGCATACCAGGTACTGAAGCTGAGGGAAGATGAAGCAAAGCTTGCAAAATCCAAAGTTGATGAACTTAAGGCTGTATTCGATGAGCGGAAGAAAAAGGCTGAAGAACTGGAAATGAAAAGGGTGGAGGCAGGGAAGCTTTATGAAAGCTGCTGCCGGAAACTGGACGAGTGCCTGCGTGAGCTTGAAATGAACACTGTGTGGCTGATTTCCAGGAACCTTAAGGAAGGAGAACCGTGCCCTGTATGCGGATCCCGTGAACACCCGGCGCCGGCGGCGCACAGCGTAGCTGAAGACACAGCCGGACTTGAACGGAAGGCGGAAATGGCGCGGAACGAGTTGAAAGAGGCTGAGGCTGCGCTGAAAGAGGCGGAAAGGGAAGCTCTTGTAGCCGCTGAGAGCCTGAGGACGGCTTCTGAGCAACTGGACCAGGCCATAATGGCACTTGAACAGAAAAACAGGGATCTTGAAGATGAAAGGCAGAAGCTGCCTGACGAGTGGAGAGCCCTGGAGACAGAACAAATGCGGCTGCGGATCGAAAGTGCCGATTCCAGGATAAAAGGCAGGCTGAAAGATATAGAGGCATGGGAAGCGAAACTTGCTGAACTCAAGGATAATTCGGAAAAGCAGAATGAAGAACTGGCAAAGCTGAAAATAACTGAAAACAGCATCAGGGCCGAACTCAGGGTAAAAAGTGAGGGCCTTGCGCAAATCGAGGACGAACTGAGACAGGTATCCGAGAACCTCATCCGTGTACGGCAGGAGTTGTCTGAGAAGCTTTGCGGACATGCTGTCGGGAGTGCAACGGCGGAACTTGCCAGGCTTTCTGAAAATGACCGCATGCTGGAACAGGCGGAGGCAGAAATCAGGAAAACCAGGAAAGCCGCGGAAGAAGCCAAAGCTGTTATCAACTCTCTCAATGAGGAACGCGGCAGGCTCGATGCCGAAAGGATAAGGCTGGAAGCCGACATAGCCGGACTGGAGTCGCAGCGGAAGGAAAAGGAGAGAAAACTGGCAGAGCTTTCGCAGGGCGCGGATATCGAAGAGGAAATACGCAGGATACATGATGAACTGGAAAAACTGGCACAGACGGACAGGCAGTATTCGCAGCTTATCGGGCAGCTTGAAAAACAGTATAATGAACTCAATGTGAGCAAGTCCAGGCTGGAGAACAGTGTAAGCCTGTATTCGGAAAGTCTTGCCGCTGACAGCGCGAAACTGGCAGAAGCGCTGTCCGAAAACGGATTCAGAAGCCCTGATGAAGCTGAGAAATGCTTGCTGCCGAAAGAACAGCAAAATGCCATCAGGGCGGAGATCGAGGCATATGACCAGGGATCCGTAAACCTGAAAGCTCACAGGAAGCTGCTGGAAAACAAGCTGGGATCCCGCACCATCACGGAAGAAGAGTGGAACCGGACTGAACAGTCGTACAATGAACTGCTGGAGCGGTCTAGCAAGGCTGCTTCGGACTACGAGGTATCAAAGAGCGGCTATGACAATATCAGCAGAAAGAACGCCAGATGGAAAGAACTCCGTAAAGCCCTGGATGACGTGACCCACAGGCACGGCCTTTACGACCAGATACAGAGGCTGCTGAAGGCGTCCCACGGTAAGGACAACAGTTTCATAGACTTCATAGCGGAAGAAAGGCTCCGCTATGTTGCCGCAAAGGCATCGACGCTGCTGCAGGTCATGACCAGGCACAGGTACACACTGGAACTGGATGCCGAATCTGGCTTCATAGTAAGGGACGATGCAAACGGCGGCATCCACAGGGCGGTTTCATCGCTTTCGGGCGGCGAGACGTTCCTGACGTCGCTGTCTCTGGCCCTGGCTTTGTCGGAACAGATACAGCTCAAGGGGCAGAGCCCGCTGGAGTTTTTCTTCCTGGATGAGGGGTTCGGTACTCTTGACCAGAAGCTCCTCGACCTGGTGATGGATTCCCTGGAGAGGTTATGCTCCGGAAGCCGGGTTATCGGAATAATCAGCCATGTGCCTGAAGTCAGGCAGAGGATAGGACGATGCCTGACCGTGACCCCTCCGACTTTCGAAGGAACAGGCAGCAGAGTCAGGCTCGAAAAAACATGACAAAGTCTGTCAACGCCTGAGTTGTCCGGCTCCGGCAGGTATAAAGTTTGCAATTATAACCATATTATTATATAATTGTTAGTGTCAGCTTTGCTCATCGTCATTTATTTGTGGTTAGTGGTGGGTATTTTCAATTACGCAATAGGGGAGTGATAAAATGGCGTTACAGGAGCAGGAAAAGGTTTTGGACCAGACAGGCGTCAAAGAAAAGAAAAAGGTAAAGAAAGTCCAGACGGACAACGATGTTAAACGCAAAGCGGTAAAGCTGGTAATAGCACACCTGAAGAGAAAACTGCCGGAATACGATTTTTCAGGCAAGCAGGAGATCCTGGACTGGATAGACGGTATGGAGGAACTGCTTGCAAAGGAAGAATTCGTTATGCTCGACTACATCGAGATGAGACGTAACCTCAACGATATCATTGAACGCACATTTGACGAGGAACTGAGATTCAGACTGCGGGACTCGTGGTACAGTATGGGCAAAGCGCTTGACAAGAAAGTCAAGCAGAAGTAGAACCATATTATGCACGGGCCCGGTAAAACCGGGTTTTTTTATTGCTCAGTCGGTTTGCAAACTTAAAGGTCGGACAGGGAATGCGGATCCTTGTCCGACCTTTGTCATTGTCACGGTGTTCTGGCGCTATTCCCCGGAAAAACGGTACAGTGACACTACTCAACAAGAGTATCCCCTTTGTGGAGGAGAAAGAGCACTCATCTCTGGAATTGGCACCGGATCACTCTCAGGAGGATTGTCACCGTTCAGCTTTCAAAAAGCACTTACCGTTTTCAATGGCCGCCATGACACTTTCAGGGGCCGGTCCTCCCGGCAGCCTGCGGCCCGAAACGCAACTTTCAAGGCTGATGGCCTCATATACGTCATCTTCTATTTCCGGGGAAAACTCCCTGAATTCTTCCATCGTCATTTCATTCAATGATTTATCATGGCTGATGCAGTACAGCACCATTCTGCCGATGATCTCATGGGCACTGCGGAATGGGATCCCCTTCTTTACGAGGTAATCCGCCAGGTCCGTGGCATTTGTGAAGCCCCCGCAAGCCGCCCTGTACATGTTCTCTCTTTTTATCTTCATTGTCGAGAGCATCTTTGTAAAAACAGGCAGGCAGGATTTTACCGTGTCCACAGCGTCGAATATGGCTTCCTTGTCTTCCTGCATATCCTTGTTGTATGCAAGGGGCAATGATTTCATCATTGTCAGCAGGGTGACCAGTGATCCGTAGACGCGCCCGGTCTTGCCCCTGATCAGTTCCGCAACGTCGGGATTCTTCTTCTGGGGCATGATGCTGCTTCCGGTGCTGTAGGCGTCATCCATCTCGACGAACGAGAATTCTGCTGAAGACCACAGTATCAGCTCTTCGCAGAAGCGGCTCAGATGCATCATGATTATCGACAGGCAGGAAGCAAGTTCAATGACGAAATCCCTGTCGCTGACGCCGTCAAGGCTGTTTTCGGTTATGGCCGGGAAGCCGAGCTTTTCAGCGACGTAGTTCCTGTCAAGGGGATAGGTGGTTCCTGCCAGAGCGCCCGAGCCGAGCGGCATGATATTCATCCTGCCATAGCAGTCATCCAGCCTTTCCACATCGCGCCTGAACATCTGGAAATACGCCATCATGTGGTGGGCAAGCGTTATCGGCTGCGCTCTCTGGAGATGAGTGTATCCGGGCATTATGGTATTCGTGTTTTTCTCGCTGATCTCAAGGAGCACGGACAGAAGTTCCAGAAGCATTGACCTGATCGCGCTGACTTCATACCTAAGGTACATGCGCAGGTCAAGCGCCACCTGGTCATTGCGGCTCCTCCCGGTGTGCAGCTTTTTGCCGGTGTCGCCTATCCGTTCGATCAAAATTTTCTCTATGTTCATGTGGATATCTTCGGCTTCCGTTTCGAACTGTACTTTGCCGTTTTCGATATCGCTTAGTATCTCCCTGAGAGTTGTACAGATCAGTTCTGCTTCTTCGGCGGAGATCACGCCGACTTTGCCGAGCATCTCGGCATGGGCGATGCTGCCTTCGATATCCTGCCTGTACATCCTGGAATCAAAATGTATGGACGAATGGAAATCGTCCACGGCCTTGTCTGTATTGGATGTAAACCTGCCTCCCCAGAGTTTCATTCCTTCTTCTCCTTACCTTTCATTACAAGGGCCCTGACCTTGATCGGCAGGCCGAACAGGTTGATGAACCCTTCGGCGTCTTTCTGGTTGTATACCTCGTCCCTGCCGAAGGTGGAGAGTTCTTCGCTGTACAGTGAGTACGGCGATTGGGCGCCTGCAGGCATTACGTTGCCCTTGTACAGTTTCAGACGGACCGTACCGGTCACGGTCTTCTGCGTGCTGTCCACGAATGCCGAAAGAGCTTCTCTCAGCGGAGTGTACCACTGGCCGTAGTATACCAGCTCCGCGAACTTCTGCGCCACGAGATCCTTGTAGTGCAGCGTGTCCCTGTCGAGGCAGAGAAGTTCCAGTTCCCTGTGGGCGGCATAGAGTATGGTCCCGCCGGGGGTTTCATATACGCCCCTGGACTTCATTCCCACGAGACGGTTTTCGACCATGTCCACGATGCCTATGCCGTTTTCTCCTCCGAGCTTGTTGAGGGTCTCCATGAGTTCTACCGGAGAATATTCAACGCCGTTTACTTTCTTCGGGATGCCCTGTTCGAAATAGATCTCTACATATGTGGGCTTGTCGGGCGCTTTTTCCGGAGGTACCATGAGCTTGAGTAGCTTGTCGTACTGCGGCTCGTTCCACGGGTCCTCCAGGTCTGAACCTTCATGGCTCAGGTGCCAGATGTTCCTGTCCATGCTGTAGTTATCCTTCTTGGTGACAGGTATCGGTATGTTCCTCGCCGTCGCATAATCGATGGCGTCCTCCCTGGACCTGATATCCCACATCCTCCACGGAGCAATTATCTTCAGGTGCGGAGCCAGGGCTTTTACTGTCAGTTCGAACCTGACCTGGTCATTGCCCTTGCCTGTCGCGCCATGGGCTACGGCTACGGCTCCTTCCTTCTCAGCTATCTCCACGAGCCTCTTTGCTATGACGGGCCTTGCGAAGGATGTGCCGAGCAGGTATTTGCCTTCATATATGGCATGTGCCTTGAGGGTAGGGAATATGAAATCTGTTATGAATTCTTCCCTGAGGTCTTCGATGTATATCTTGCTTGCGCCGGTCTTCAGGGCCTTTTCCCTGAGCGGTTCGAGTTCCTCGCCCTGGCCTACGTCTGCTGCCATCGCGATGACTTCGTAATCGAAATTCTCCTTGAGCCAGGGTATGATGATGGACGTGTCAAGTCCTCCTGAATACGCCAGTACCACTTTTTCCTTGCGACTCATACCAATTCCTCCGTAACTGTGCTAGAATAGTAGTTGCATGCTGTATGCAGCGACCGCGGGCTTCCGGTCTGGATCTGCTGCAGACGATTACAGCAATATTTTAATAGTCCTGCATAGATTATACAATACGATGCATAATTATGCAACATGTATTATAAATATTCACACCAAAATCCTTGCATGTCAGAAGGCGGTCATATGGTTATTATGGGAATAGACCCTGGATTTGCAATCACAGGGTATGGTATAGTAAAATACGAAGGGAACAGATTTTCGCCCATCAGGTACGGAGTCGTACTTACGGACGCGGGAGAACCCTTCGCTCAGCGGCTTTTGAAGCTGGACAGCGA
>JAKOPX010000099.1 GCA_029778665.1 Bacillota bacterium
AAGTATCACAGGGAGCAGGTTGTGCCTTTGCCGCTCGAAATCCGTGTACAGCAGCAGGCAGACTGCGATCAGGGAACCGAAGCATATTATCGAAACAACGTTTGCCGCCCAACCTGACGTGATGAATACGTCGATAAGCACAAGCATGGTGCAGCTTTGCACGATAGCCTTGGTGAACTGGCTTATGCGGTTATATTCGATCATATCCGGGTGGACGAGCAGCGACCATGCCATGTAGAGCGCCCAAATAACGATGACGCTCCATGCCTTCCCGCCCGCCCAGATATTTATTGCTGCACACAGCACCGCAGCAAGCAGGAAAAGGTTCCTGCCTATTTCGATTACCAGTCCGCGGTGGCTTTTCTTCTTCTGCGGCTTCGGGTACGTGATTTTAATCTGCAATCAGCTCACTCCCTTCAACTGCCGGGGTAAGCCCATCCCGGCAAAGAAGTCCATACAATGCCTCTTCGAATGACGGATCTGCCGTGTTCTTCGACACAGACAGCGTTGCAGTGTTCCCGTAAGTCACCATGGAGCAGCCCGCACGGTTGGTTATAGCCGTTCCCAGGACCAGGTCCATACTGTCTATACGTTCAGCGATCTCCGGCGGCATAGATACAACGCCGAGATTTGAAAAAGTACTGCTGAAGATCCTGTCGCCAAGAAAACCATACACGAGCCTTGCAACGGGCGCCTTCAGGAACAGCGGAATAAACCGGATCGCATTCGTGATCCTGTTCGTCGCCCTGACCATCTCGTCCATAGCCTGGCGGGAAGCTTTCTCCTTGAGTTGCCGCATGATCTCCGGGATCAGCGCATCCGGTTCGGATATTTCCGCCAGCGGCAGCCGTATGCCGCAATACATCGAAAAATTCCTCAGTGTCCCGGAAGGATAGAATTTTCTCATGTTCACGGGGACCTGGATGCTGAATTCACCGTCGATCCTGTCGGTCGCCCTTCTTGCTGCGACAAACATCAGAGACAGTATGTATGCCGTGACTGTCACGCCCTTTCCGGCTGCAACAGCCTTCAGCGCAGATGCATCCATCTTGAAATGGATGACCCGGCATGGCCTGATACGGGACAGTTTGCCGCAAAACTGCACGGCAGATTTGTCGACAAAGCCGGAAGCCGCTCCTTCGGAACGGATGCTTAGAAACTCGTTTGCAACCTCGTTCGGCGACACCAGGCCGTTGACCGGCAAAACACCGTCTGTGCAGGCGGACTCGACGCCAAGCAGCCGGAAGTATTCGGCGATGAGCGTCTTGAGGAAACACATCCCGCCGGTCCCGTCCGTCAGGATGTGGAAATACTCTACACTGATGCGGTTCCTGTAAAAGAGGACCCGAAATGTCTGTGAACCGCTCCGTCCGATGCGGATGGGCTGGCACGGTATGCCTGTTTCTGGTTCCACGATGTACCTGCGTTTCGTAGCATCGAGGTAATGCCAGAAGAAGCCTTTCTTGACCGTTGTCGCAAAGCTTGGAAAACGCTTGATCGTAAAGGTCAGGGCCATCTGGAGGATCTCCGGCACCACATCCTCTTTCAGGTACGCAGAAAGTCTGAACACGGACATGTAGTCATGCCTCATGGAAAACGGGTATATCCTCGCGGCGTTGTCCAGGGGGTACCAGGTGTTTGAAGGGCGGCTGTAAAACCCGCCGAGATTTTTGGGATCAAGTCGTGCCAATGCTTCATCGGCAGGCAGACCGGAGGCAGCATAAAATTTCAGTGCATTTGCGAAATCCTGCATCATTGCATGTTTCTCTGCTGCCGGCAATATTATGCGGCGTCCCAGGTCATCAAAAAACATAGCTGCCTTTTGGTTGTCAGCTTCCTCCGCAAAAGGCATGCTTATTTCGGGCAAGTGCCTGTTTTTTAGTTTTTTCTTCCCTTCCTTATGCCTATCCTTTTCTTTTTTTCTCATTTTTAAACGCCATATACCCTTAAAATCTGTTTTGCAGTATCCATTACCGCAATATGGTTTGATGCAATGAACACATCGGATATCTTTACCAAACGTGGTACATCTATCAAACAAAAAACCTGTTGTGGTATATCTTACCACAATGAACTTTGAAATATCAATTTTTAACTATGAACCGGGACAGTTCCGGAGTCAAGACATGGAGAAGTTACCCATGGTTCCTGGGCAGAGGAAAGGTCCGTCTGCCATGGGGACGATTCTCGCGTGAGACGGTTCTTCAGAACTTTAGCACACGGATCCTGTGTCCGGGAATGAATGCTGTGGCAGGAGAACTGTACGTATGCCCTGATTATTTGACCGGAGCATCTATAAATTTTCCGACTCCAAGCTGTTCCAGCATGTCGTGATACTCATGAACCATTTCAGGATAGAGCTTCCAGTTTATATCCTGGCCGTCATTCGGGTATCTTGGCGCAATATGCCAGTGGGAGTGGAAAACGTCCTGCTGGGCTGCCCTGCCATTGCTCGATATAATTTGAACCGCGTCAATGCCCAGTTTTTGTGATACAGATCCACGACATACTTCAGGGTCGACATGACTTCATGAAGAACTTCGACCGGCATGTCGAATATGTTTTCATAATGGTCCTTCGGTATAACAAGAGTATGCCACCTGTTCATCGGGTGGATATCAAGCATGGCATATGTATGCTCCGTTTCAGCGACCATCCATGACCGGGCTTCATGCCTTCCGATTTTACAGAAAATACAGCCTTTCATTCACACTCCCCCCTGATCACTGATAACTGTGGCTGGCACAACATTTAAACAGAAAGCCTGTGCGCTGATTCGTGGGCCGCGTGACCCGGGCACGGGAACTGTCCCCGTGTCTGTTCGGCCGAAACTGCAGTACACCTGCTGAATTAACTCAAATATTCGATCGCTCTCTTGAGCGCGTCCTCGCCGCGATCCGTGACGATATCCGGCCAAAGCACCTTTTGGTCCGCCTCCGTATCAGGACGCAGCCATCTCTTGTACGAAATCGCCACCTCAATACCGCTGACCGGCAGCTTGTAGGGCAGGACGTCGCCATAATTGCTGGGTGAGTTGGAGCTCGGCCTGCCGATAACAGTCCCGAGGCCTCCGTCCTGGACAAAAACCGCCATCATGGTCGCAGAACTGAACGTCCTTTCATTTGCAAGAACAACAAGTTCTATCTTTTCATTTTTCCTGGCTCTTGCCCTGTCCGGATCGTATTGCTTATGCCCTTCCGAGGGACACCTGTGTATTTTCCGCGCAAGTTCTGAATATCTTATAAAACAGCCATATCCGGGCGGCTCCATCCCCATCGCGTTAAGCAGTCTTACGCAGGCCATCGAGTTACCGCCGGAGTTGTCCCTGACATCGATGATCACTTTCGTGATCCCGTTTTTCACGGCATCCTTCAGTCGTTTTGCATGCTCCTTAAGGTCCTTGTCATCCTGGCAGGCATTCAGGTCAATGTAAAAAATATCGCCGCCGATTCTTTGGGAACTTACTTTGTAAGGATAGCTTCTATATATGTCTTTGCTGACAAACTTAACATTTTTTGTGTTTGCCATACTTTCCCGTTCAATTGTTACTACGGCAGAATCATTTGTTATTTCGCAGCCTGCCAGTTCCAGCACATCATGATTCAATGCCCACGTACTGTTGTTCAGTTCCCTTGCAGCATCGTTTTCGGCCACGAAATAATCCTCCACGATCTCGAAGATCCGGCTTACGGGAACACCTCCGATATGTGTCACACGGTCTTCCGACAGGCTTCCGTCTTTATTCAGAAGGAACATTTCATTTCCGGCTGCCCAGCAATCCATATCCAGGAACAGCGTGCTGCTGCCGGTATATACGCCCGTATGCGCGTCCTTCAATACGGCCAGGTATTTCCGGATGAGAAGCGCAAACTCTTCTTTGGTCGTATCTTTCGTGACCAAATCGATAAATTCCTGTTTTTCCTGTTCGTATCCATCAGGGATATCTCCAAGCACAAATGCGGGATGTGTGCCCTCCAGCACAGAAATAAGTTCATATGCGTCTGCTAGATAGGCGGGTTCCCGGCTGCTGGCGGAATACCCGCTGTTTTCCGCCGTCACTGCCCCGGTCTGTGTTTCGTTCCTCAGGTCCGAGCAACCGGTATTGAACAACGTAACAGCCATCACTGTCAAAATTGTCAGGATTGCTTTTTGCATGCTTTGAAACCCCTTATATGTTCTGTATTTTGCAAATTGTATACAGCGCATGGCAGCGAAGTTACAGTGAGCGCGGCGGTATGGACGCGCTTGTGTCCGTCGCTGCATCTGTTGCTGCCAGTTAATGATACGTGTGCAGACGGGAAATGTCTCATAGCATTTTAGTCATTTGTAAATCAAGCCTTCCAGTGTTTCATCGAATACATCTTTAGTATCACTGTCGAAACCGAACACGATCCCGGCCTGCACCATTATCCCGTGCCGGTGGATACGGTCTATCAGGGGCTTGTAATCGCAGACCCTGTTGATTCTCTTCCCCGCATCGGCCAGCGAAGCATCTGAAAAAGATTCAAGCCCGATAAACAGGTACATGCAGCTGGCAGCCCTGGCAAGGGCGAGCAGTGCGTCGTCATCACAATCGCAGATCTCATGGTTTTCCGGCTGTATCATCAAAAGCCTGATCATTTCCGGATTGCCCTCTGTCGCCTTAATGTCTCATCCTGCCGCGGTTACCGCCCCGGCACCGTTACTCACCGGCCTGTCAGCGTACCACTCGGCCTGCGAATTGAACATGGACCTGTACAGTTCGCAGCTTTCCATCAGCTCTTCATGGGTGCCTGTGGCAGCAACTCTGCCCTTGTCCATCACGATGATCCGGTCGGCGATTTTGGCCGATCCGAGTCTGTGCGTGACGATGATGGCCGTTTTGCCCTTTGATATTTCCATGAACTTCTTATATATGCGGCTTTCCTCCAGGGGGTCGATAGCTGCCGTCGGCTCATCGAGCACTATTATATTGTGTACGCGGTAAAGGCCCCTCGAGATGGCTATACGCTGCCACTGCCCGCCGGAAAGGTCCACGCCGTCGAATTCCCTTGACAGCATGGTGGCATAGCCGTCGGGGAAACTCGCGTCCTCCACATCGACACCGGCCTGTTCCGCCACAGCACAGACTTCCGCGGAGCTTTCCATGTCACTGATCCGTATGTTCTCCTCCAGCGTCATCAGGTACCGCTGGTATTTCTGGAACACCCCGGAAACATTGCGGAACAGGGACCGGCTGTTCACTTTCGATGTGTCCATGCCGTTTACCCTCACCACGCCCTCAGTAGGTTTGTAAAGTCCCAGTATCAGCCTGATGAGAGTGGTCTTTCCTGCGCCGTTCTCGCCTACGATGGCGACCGTCTCACCGGCTTTTATTTCGAAAGATACATTGTCGACGCTCTTGCACTCGGCATTGGGATAGATGAAGCTGACGTTTTCCAGTACGATACCCTTGCTGAAGTCGGCAGTACCTTCTTCCCCGCCTCGCTCCGGCAGTTCCATGAAACGTATGAAATTCTGCGCCTTGCCGAGGCTGGATGCCATATTGCCTATATGCCGCGCTATTACTTCCTCCATAATACCGAACATCATGCCAATGGACCCTAACACCGCCGCAAAAGCGCCCACCGATATTTCACCTGCCAGCAAAGCATTCACCAGCATATAGAGGATACCGCCATATCCTGCCACGGTGAACCCGCGCATGGCCAGTTCTATCAGGTTGGTTTTCCTGCTTGCTTCCCATTCAGCCTTTCCCAGTTTGTCAAGCGATTTGCCGAAGCGTTCGACGAAGAACCGGAATGCACCCAGGATCCGCGTTTCCTTGAAATATTCCCTGTCGGCGATAGCCTTCTCGTAATATTCATATTCACGCCTGACCGGGGCGGCCTTGTCCTCGAATTTGGATATGATGCCGGTCCGCATGAGCTGTCCTGCAAGCACAGGTATGAAAACCATCACTATGGCGAGGATGAACTGCGGCTTCAGGTAGTACAGGTATGCTCCCATAAAGGCGAAGTAAGGGACATAGAAGGTAAAGATCGTTATACCGATATTCAGAATGAAGGCTACTGTCCATGCCCCTTCCTGTGCCTTGTTTATATCGTCGTGGAGCCTGGGGTCCTCCATACAGACCGGGTCGATGCGTGCCATTTTGCCATGTATTATTTTCGCCATTTCTCCATTCAGTTTCGTAAAAACAACATTATGCATGAAATTATGCAGGCCGTTCAGCAACTCCCTCACAATACATGTCAGTCCCAGGGCTGCGATCATCATACAGGCCTGCCTTACCAAGCCTCTGCCTGTCAGCACGTTTTCCACTGAGTCATAGAAATTCTGGGTCATGAATGTCGCGAAACCGTGGGAAATCCCATGGAATATGGCCACAATGTTTATGCATATAAACAAGCCGGGCAGTGCTTTCATATTCACTTTCAGGCCGAACAGTATGACCTTGAGGAGCGAGACCTTCGGGCGCTCATCTGACTTCTTCGTGCAATTATCAGCTTTCTTCGGGCACTCATCTGCTTTCTTCCTGTTACGCATTTACAGCCACCTCCGTATCATCCATCTGCGGCCACTCCGTTTCATGCAGATGCCCGCCGGCCTCCTCCGTCTTGTACCATTCGGCCTGGGCCCTGAACATTTCCGCATATATCCCGTTTTTCTCCATAAGCTCTTCGTGGGATCCGCTTTCAGCTATCCTGCCGTCGGCAATGACATATATGACATCCGCCAGCCTGGTGGAACCAAGCCTGTGGCTTATGAATATCGTGGTCTTGCCTTTTGAGATCTGTTCAAACTTCCTGTATACCATGCTCTCGCTTACAGGGTCGAG
>JAKOPX010000562.1 GCA_029778665.1 Bacillota bacterium
AATTAGCTTGCTCCTGAAATAGAGACCTCGAAAGCAATACGAGTTTTCGAGAGCATTATATAAAAAAAAGGAGGATGTATATGAAAAAGTATCTTTGTGTGATGCTTGCTGTCATCCTATGCTTTTCGGTGATGGCGGGCTGTGGACAGAAAACGGCCGGCACGGATAAACCGGCTGACAGTACCGCTGCAGGCTCTGATGACACGGCTCCTTCCGGTGATTCGGACGGGGTTCCGGTAATGTCGAAGGAACCGATTACTTTCACCATGTTCCTCAAGTTGCCGAATACCAATTACGAAAACTGGGAGAGCCCGGTCGCTAAGAAGATCACCGAGCTTACTGGCGTGACGATCAAGCAGGAATGGCCGGTGGGTGATCTTTCCCAGAAGGTCGGTCTTATGATCGCCAGCAACGAATATCCCGACCTGATCTATGTCGGAGGACAGGAGCAGAACCAGCTTATTGCAGCCGGTGCGTACATACAGTTGGATGAGTACATCGAGAAATACGGACCGAACGTAAAGAAGCTGTACGGCGAAGACCTGGTAAGACTCAGGTATACACCGGAAGATCCTCATATCTACTATCTCGGCTGCTATGGCGTAGGCGCTGAGAGATGGACTCCCAACATGGGCTTCTGGATCCAGCATGCTGTCGTAAGGGAATTCGGATATCCGCAGCTCAAGACCCTGCAGGATGCGGAAGACCTGATCAAGGCTTACAAGGAAAAATATCCTACCATCAACGGGCAGCCGACCATAGGTTTGACCACCATAGCAGACGACTGGCGCTGGCAGTGTGCCGTCGGGAACATGGCAGCGTTCGTCACCGGAAAGACCGACGACGGCAACTGGTACGTGGATCCCGATACATACGAAGCAACGTTCCGTTTCTACCTGCCTGACCACAGGATCTATTACAAGTGGCTCAACCACATGAATGCCATCGGGCTCCTGGATCCTGAAGCATTCGTGCAGAAGTACGACCAGTATGTCGCCAAGCTCGCCAGCGGCAGGGTGCTCGCAACCAATGACCAGACCTGGCAGATGCAGGAAGCCCAGAATGCAATCAGGGACAGCGGAGATATATGGAGAAGCTATGGAGTGTACCCGATCCAGGCTGATGAGTCATACGTATGTGCGGACTTCCAGGATTGGGGCTATTCAGGCGGCGAGGGTGTTGCCATATCTGTAAGCTGCAAGGATCCCCTGAGAGCGTTCCAGTTCCTCGACTGGTATTGTACTGACGAAGCCCAGATACTCACACACTGGGGCATCGAGGGCGAACACTACATCATCCAGGACGGCAAGAGGGTCATAACGGAAGAGATGTGGCAGGAAAGGCTCAACAACAAGAACTGGTCCAAGGAGACCGGCGTCGGCGCATACACCTATCCGTTCCCGGAATACGGCGACGGAAGGAAGGA
>JAKOPX010000100.1 GCA_029778665.1 Bacillota bacterium
ACCCTTTCAACATCCTTCATATCTTTTACCTTGACCTTTACCTGCCAGTAGCCATCGTCCATACTGCTGGAGCCACGTCCGCCCTGGGCCCGTTGGTTTTCCTTTATGATTTTCTTCAGATAATCCTTGTTAACGAATACCGCGTAGGATTTTTCATCCTGGGAAGGTTCCAGTATACCGACGCCGCTGACTTTGTACAGTTTTGGCTGCCTGCCGCCTGTCTGGCCGCCCCCGCCGGGTATCCGCTCTCCGTAGCTGTAATCGAAGGTCATCACCATCTTGTCGTTCAGGACGTCCACATCAGGCTCAGGCCTTTCACCGTCCACGCTCCCGCCAAAGTAATAATATCCTCCGAAGTTGTTCCTGGACCGCGGGTTGTAAAACTGGTAAGGAGTATCGGAGCCGAAGAGGAGCGCCGTCGTATCCTCCTCGGTAAGCAGCCTTCCCTTTGCAACTTTGAAATCAAAGGCCTCCTGTATCTTGGGGTCGATGCCCATTATATTTGCGTACATCATGTATTTGCCGGAAACCAGTTTCAGCGACGTCTGGAATATCGGCATGACGGCCTCCACGCCTTCAATGGCCTCAAACTTCGCCACGGCATTGTCATCGAGCACACTCTCCCTCGAATAGCTGTCGCCTTTGCCGTCCTCTACAAAATACCAGCGGTTCACCTCGATGACATTGAGGCTGCCCATCTTGCTGAGCTGCCGCCTGAAGCTCTCATTCATCCCTATGCCGAGCGACACCATGACAACTATGGCGGCCGTACCTATGAGAACGCCGAGTATCGTCAGGACGGACCTGGTCTTCCTTCTCATGAAGTTTCTGAAAGCAAGCCTTATAATGTCCCTTTTACTCATCGAGACTCAATTCCTTTCTTCTTACAGCCCTCTTCCTGAGGACGATCACAACCACGACTGCCGCTATGACGACCGCTGCACCGATACCAATGTATATCCATATGCTCACTTTCGAAGATCCTTTTTCCATGCCCGGCATTTCCATACCCGGTATGTTGCCCGGACTTTCGAACGAAGGCTCCGGCATCGCCATTTCCATGACATTCAGTTCGAATTCTTTCCGTATCTCTGTGATTTTCCCGTTTGCATCTTCAAAAGTAAACAGTATCGCGCCCTTCTGCATTCCCGGGTTCATCGGGGTGAAAGAAGCGTCGAAGTAATCGGTCCTGCCCGGTTCGAAGTTGCCTACATAATAGCTCAGGCCCTGTCCCTGGAAATCCCCCTCGACACTGACCATAAGGTTGTAGAGCGTGGATTTGCCCATATTGTAGAAATCCAGGTAGACTGATACAGGCTGTCCTACGAATGTTTCAGTCATCATGCTGATGTCGCCTGTCACGAGCCTCGGGCTC
>JAKOPX010000101.1 GCA_029778665.1 Bacillota bacterium
AACCTCTGTCCAACGTGAGCCCGGCGGCAAATATCGGCCCGGGGTCCAACGTGGGTCCTGCGGCCAATGTAAGCCCGGCAGCCAACGTGGGTCCAATGACCAACGTGAGCCCATTCTCCAACGTCAGTCCCGCAGCAGAGAAAAAGAAGAAGTAAGCCGCTTGCAGTAGGCCACATGGTAAAAGCAAAACTCGCCGTTTTCCTGAACAGGCGAGTTTTTTGTAATGTACACCGTTTTCAGTTCTTTTCCGGCTATGTACTATCCCTGCTGAATATTATTGTATCACCTTCTAATATACCTCCATGCTGTTTCATAGTATAATTGATCAGGTTTTTAGCTGCCTCCCTTTTTTCCGGCAATGAGCAGCCGGGTGTCAAAAGAGTCTCGATGTACTTATAGCCTTCGGCACATTGGGATTTTAAGCAGCCAATAGTTTTCTTTCTTGTTTGCGGCCACAAATTATAATTTTCGATTAACCATGGTATTGCATTTGCAATCAACAGTGAAACCAAATAATGAAACACGACGACATCTTCAACATCCAATAGATCATAATATATTTCAGTTAAGTCTGACCTTTTTTTTGTTACATATCTTTCATCTTTCCAGTTTGGATTAATGGGCGGGCCTTCCTCGATGATTTTCCTTGCATCAGAAATCAGCTTTTCTGTATCAGGTATTTTATTGAAAAGGACGATTCCATTTGCTAACGCAAATAGCATGGGAATCTCTTTTTTAGCTATGAAATCCTGCAAAAAATTTATAGACATTTCTACAAACTCTATAGTAATTCCGTATCGTACCACGTGTCTTTTCTGAAGATGATTCTCTTTTATTATAGCCAGCAGGTCTATATCACTGTTAGGGCTCTCTTCATTTCTTGAAACCGAGCCATATAGTATTAGCGCCAAAACGTTCTTATCTTGATATAATTCATCAGCTATTTCTTTTGCTAATTCCTGATGTTTTGTCAATCTGATCACACTCCTGTTTTTATCCGGATATCTGATTCAACTTTGCCAGTATAATAAAATTATCAATAAATTACAAAAATCACAAGTCCATGACTCTCGCCTGGTACTTGCATTTCAAATTTGCACTTTCAACATAACGTTTCGGTGAGGCATTGAAAATCATCCAGGATAAGGCTCATGTAAAGCTTTTTTGTGTGAAGAAGCCGTAATGCATGGAAGCAAACCCGGCCATCGGCGTAAGCCGTTTTTATGAACTGGCGAGCTTTTTTGTCATATCCGGCCGCCTTTCTTGCCGCAATTTGGCTGAACTTTACTCTTTACATTCCGGAACGAACGGTATTATAATTAAAACAGAACATATGTTCGGGGAAGCAAAGGTGCGGTGACACTCCTCAGCAAGAGGTATTCCTCCGGGGCCGGGGAATGTCACGCATTTGAAAGGTACGGCGACATTCATCATGAACAGGGTGATTTTGCACAGCGATCTGAATAACTTTTATGCGAGCGTGGAATGCCTCTACAACCCGGAGATTCGCACACGCCCTGTGGCTGTGTGCGGCTCCCAGTCCACCAGGCACGGCATCGTGCTGGCTAAAAACCAGGTTGCTAAGCAGTTCGGCGTGAAGACAGGCGAGGCCATATGGGAAGCCAGGGCCAAATGCCCCGATCTCGTAGTTGTAAGGCCGAATTACATGCGCTACCTCAAATTTTCAATGATGGCCAGGAAAATATATGAGAACTACACGAACCTGGTAGAAGCTTTCGGCATAGACGAAAACTGGCTCGACGTGACCGAGAGTACGAAGCTGTTCGGTTCCGGCAAGAAAATCGCCGACGAGATCCGCAGGAAGATAAAGTATGAACTCGGCATCACCGCTTCCGTCGGAGTCAGCTTCAACAAGGTCTTTGCCAAGCTCGGCTCGGACATGAGGAAACCAGACGCCACCACTGTGATAACTCCTGAGAACTACAAGGAAATGGTATGGGGGCTGCCCGCAGGCGACATGATATACGTGGGGCCTTCCACGCGCAGGAAGCTTGCCGATATCGGGATAAACACCATCGGAGACCTCGCAAGCGCGCCGCCCGGGTTCCTCGAGAGGCATCTCGGCCAGTGGGGGCGGACGCTGTGGATATTTGCCAACGGGTATGACGATACCCCTGTCACCAGGCTCGACTTCCAGCCCTGTATAAAGGGCGTCGGCAATTCACTGACCACTCCGCGCGACCTGTGTACCGACGAAGATGTGAAGATCCTCACTTACGTGCTGGCCGAAAGCGTGGCCGAAAGGCTCAGGCGTCACCATCTCAAGGGGAGGACCGTGCAGATCTGCATACGCTCGAGCGACCTGGCCTTCATAGAAAGGCAGGGCAAGCTGCCGCACCATACCTGCACATCCTCCGAAATCGCAGAAAAGGCCCTGGAAATATTCGCGCGTTCCTGGGACTGGTCCAAAAACATCCGGATGCTGGGCGTAAGGGTCACCGATGTGGTCATGGGAGACGGATGCGAACAGCTTTCATTTTTCGACGATGAGAAGAGGCTGCGGCGGGAGCGGCTTGAAGCCAGCATAGACCGCATAAGATCACGCTTCGGGCATTATTCCGTGCAGCGCGCAGTGCTTTTGAAAAGCCCTGAACTCAACGCTAACCCCGTGGAAGAGAACGTAATACATCCCGTATCGTTTTTTCGCTAGCCGCTGTTCCATACGCCGGCAGCACTCTTCCACAGGCTGCCCCTGCGCAGCTGACGTTCATAACGCAGGTATGATGCCGAACGATGCCGAGGCCGGCAAAAGTCATGCGTACCGCATCACGCAGCAAAAGGAGGTGTTGAAATTTGGCCAAGGTATTCGTTGAAGTAATAGCGAAGTTCACAAAAGACGGGCAAAAAGTGCCTCTGATAATCAAATGGGAAGACGGCCGGAGTTTCGACATCGACAGGGTGCTCGACGTTCGCCGGGCAGCTTCGCTGAAGGCCGGAGGCCAGGGCATCAGGTACAAGTGCAGGATAAACGGCAGGGAAACCTACCTTTGGCTGGAAGACGACAAATGGTTCGTCGACAGCAAGACATGAAAAAATCCGGACGGAAGACAGAATATAAGAGAGTCAGGCCGGAAAGCTGTCCTGGTCCGGTCAGGAAGTCATTTCCACGCACTGGGGCGCTTCCGCCTGCTTATCCGCCAGTACC
>JAKOPX010000102.1 GCA_029778665.1 Bacillota bacterium
AACTGGCGCATGCATTGAACATGCTCAGCATAGGCGACGAGATACCGCCTGAACTGTATGAAGTAGTGGCGAAAATACTGGTGTTTGTCGGCGACATTGACGGGAAATACCCGAAACCGCCTGCTTATGAGGCGAGAAAATCAATTGGGGAGAAGAGATGAACAGGCATCAGCTCGGCAAAACAGGCGAACAGATCGCTGCCGACTATCTTTCACGAAACGGATATACCATCCTTGAAAAGAATTTCAGGTCGGGAAAATACGGCGAAATAGACATCATTGCAGAGGATGGTCCCTGCATCTGCTTCATAGAAGTAAAGACAAGGACGTCCGACATTTTCGGCGCACCTTCCGAAGCTGTGGACCGGAACAAGATGCGGAAAATAAGGTCGCTGGCCCTGATATACCTGAAACAGAAAAGACTTGGCGAAAGGGAAATCCGGTTCGACGTGGTCGAAATCACAGCAAGGCGTGCAGGATCCGGCATCGTACCGGAAAATATCAATCTTATCAGAGGTGCTTTCTGATGCTGATAGTGGATACACATTGCGATACGGCATTATCAGTATATAATTGCGGCGGAAATGGCGGGGACCTGTATGAAAACGGGTTCCACCTCGACATCAGGAGGCTGATGGCGACCGGCCCTCGGGTACAGTTTTTCGCGGCATTCGCTGATCCGAAAAAGTACAGGTGCGACACCCTTTCAAAGGTGCTGTCCGTACTGGACGTGGTTTATGACGCGCAGGAAAAATACGGAGATGTATTCACCGTATGCAAAAGCGCAGATGAAATAGACCAGGCTGTTTCATGCGGCAAAACTGCAGCTGTGCTTTCGGTGGAGGGAGGTGAGTGCCTCAACGGCGAACTGTCTGTATTGCGGCAGTTGTACAGGCTTGGCGTCAGGAGCATGCTCATTGCCTGGAACTACCGGAACGAACTGGCCGACGGGGCAGAGGAAGAACCCGGCGCCGGGCTGACTTCGTTCGGAAGGCAGGTCGTGGCTGAAATGAACCGCCTTGGAATGATAGTGGACGTTTCACACCTCTGCGAAGCCAGCTTCGATGATGTGATGTCAGTGACGACAAAGCCGGTCATAGCTTCCCATTCCAATGCGATGGCTGTCTGCAGGAACTGCAGGAATCTCACCGACAGGCAGCTGTCGGACATCAGGGCCAACGGCGGTGTTGTCGGCATCAATTTTTACCCATATTTCCTCAACAATACCGACAGGGCTGATATTGACGATGTTGTAAGGCATATCGAACATATCTGTTCTGTCACCGGAGAAGACCATATCGGCATCGGCGCCGATTTCGACGGCATAGAATGCACCCCTTCCGGGCTCGAAGGGACGGAAAGGATCCCGGCCCTCTTCGAGCGCCTGCTTCAGCTTAACTATTCCGAGTCATTCATCAGTAAGCTGGCAGGTCTCAACTTCATGAGAGTCATAAGGCAGGTCCTGGGATGATGCTTTTCCGACAGATATTTTTCTGATAAAAAAGGCAGACATCGGCATTTCTGCTTTTTTTATATCGCGGATATGAAACCCGGATCGATCCATCCTGCAAATACATTCACACATCACGCTTAAAACAAATAGAATATGAAATATATCAACATGGGAGTTGCAAAATTCAGGTAAATATAATAAAATATCAGCAATGTATTTGCATGGAGGGACATAAAGCATGGACATTACGAAACTCAGCAGAGAAGAACTGGAAAAAAGGCTCTCGGAATTAAAAAAGGAATACGAAGGATTCAGGGCAAAAGGCCTGAAACTGGATATGTCAAGAGGTAAGCCATGTAAGGAGCAGCTTGATCTATCTGTCGAGATGCTTGCATATCCTTACAGGGACAAAAACTTTAAAACTGATTCATGCGCAGATGTACGCAATTACGGACTGGTAGACGGTTTGCCCGAAGCGAAGGAACTGTTCGCCAGGATGCTGGAGGTAAGCGCAGGCGAGATTATAGTCGGCAACAACTCAAGCCTGAGCATGATGTATGATTCTATCAGCCGGGCCATGACATTTGGTGTTTACGGAAGCCCGGAGCCCTGGGGCAGGCTGCCGAAAGTGAAGTTCCTCTGCCCGAGTCCCGGCTATGACAGGCATTTCGCCATCTGTGAACTCTTCGGCATCGAAATGATAACGATAGATATGAAAGATGACGGCCCCGATATGGACACTGTAGAGAGACTTGTGGCTGAAGACGACTCCATAAAGGGGATATGGTGCACACCCAAATACAGCAATCCTACAGGCATCACGTATTCTGACGGGGTGGTGGACAGGCTTGCATCGATGCGTACAGCGGCTGAAGACTTCAGGATATTCTGGGACAATGCATATGTGGTCCACCATCTGACAGAGAAGCCTGACAGGCTGAAAAACATACTGGAGGCATGCAAAAAAGCAGGAAACCCTGACAGAGTGTTCATTTTTGCATCGACATCGAAGATCACTTTCCCGGGTTCCGGGGTAGCTGTGATGGCGGCAAGTGAAAATAACATAAACCTGATCAGGAAGCAGCTTGGCATAAGGACCATTGGTCCGGACAAGATAAACCAGCTGAGGCATGTGCTGTTCTTCAGGGACCTTGCCGGAATCGAAGAGCATATGAAAAAGCATGCTGCCATACTGAAGCCCAAGTTCGATATGGTCGACAGTATACTTGAATCCCGGCTTGGCGGTAAAAACATAGCAAGCTGGAGCAAGCCCAACGGGGGATATTTCATCAGCTTCGACACCATGCCCGGCTGCGCGTCTGCCGTTGTAAAGATGGCAGGGGAGGCGGGGGTAGTGTTTACTCCTGCAGGTGCGACCTACCCGTACGGCAAGGATCCGCAGGACCGCAACATCAGGATCGCTCCGACACTGCCGCCGGTCGAGGAACTCAGGACGGCAATGGAACTGCTCTGCATATGCGTTGAACTCGTATCGATCCAAAAACTGCTTGCAGCATGAGCGTTCAGTCTCGGAAGGCTTTACAGGCATATGCTGTTATCCCTGCAGCAATTGTGACATGTTGCAGCCTAAAACTTGCATTGGTCGGCAAACAATATTATAATTCAATAAGTGGTGCATTCTTGCAATGATACCATGCAAATCTCATATCTCATAAGTATCTGGCGGGACCCCGATTGTTGTCCCGCGATTTTTTTTGCAGCCAGTTTCCATTGCTTCCTGTGCGGGAGACCCTTGGCTAAATGTACTGAAAAATATCCTGTAAAATCATACAGTTTTACGTTGAAATGAGCCAAAAAATCAGATAGAATTAGTAATGATGTAATTATGTGTTGCTATGTTTACTAATCCGGAGGGTCTCAATGATAAACAAATACAGCAATGTGCCTTTGTATTCCCAGTTAAAGCAGCTCATTATAGAGAAGATTGAATCAGGGGATTACCCTGTCGAATCCAGGATCCCATCCGAACAGGAGCTCTGTGAGCTGTACGGGATAAGCAGGCCGACGGTCAGGCAGGCGATCAACGAGCTCACCAACAACGGCTACCTGTACAAGGAAAAGGGCAAGGGAACATTTGTAGCGAAACCGAAGACGAAAGTCGATATCAAAAACTACACCGGGTTTACCGATTCCATCCTGGACAGCCATGATCCCAGTCAGCATGACATAATATCATTACGTGCTGTCAGGTTGAATGACTTACCATTCCTGAAGGATATATTCGCCATACAGAGCCAGTCGGCAGGTACCGAGATCGCCGAGATAAAGTACGTCACATCCGACGGGAAAAATGTCCTTTCATATAATACATCCTATATCCCGCTGGCATTGTTCCCGGACCTGCTTGAGGACATAAAGGACAGGAAGCCTTCCTATGATATATTGAAGGGGAAATATCCCCTTATCCCGGTAAGGTCGAAAAGCAAGCTGGAAATCGTGTTCACGGACCAGACGGACGCCCAGTACCTGCAGGTACAGCCAGGACTTCCCGTGATCAGCATAACCAATATCCTTTATTCAAAAAGCGGACAGCCGGTGGAATATATAACGGCAAAATACCGGGCAGATAAGTGCCAGCTTGTATTCGAGCATAACAAATAAAACAGTATGTATATCTTTCGATATCATATATGTCACAAAAATATGTCAAATGTAATATTTGACATATTTTTTTAATATAAAATGGCCGTTATTCATGATAGAATGTTGCATGGACAAAAACACCATGGACAAAAACACAATGAGAATGTCTGCCATCCGGCAGAAAGATTTACAAAGGAAAGTGATATGAAGTGAAGTATGCAGCAGCATTCGCGCTTGCTTTCATATGTGTGTACGTGCTGATACCGCCGCTGAGGAAGCTGGCACTTACAATAGGTTTTGTTGACGTACCGACAGAAAGGAAGATCCATACAGAGCCGGTTCCGCATCTTGCAAGCATTGGCATTTTTACAGGTTTCATATCAGCATACCTGCTGTTTTCAGGCGGTGCAGGCAGGCGCGATATCGGTTTCATGGCAGGAGCGTTGATGGTCCTTGCCATAGGCATCGTAGATGACTGGTACAAAACCCACGGGAAGGATTTCCCGGCTCTGCCAAAAGCGGCAGTACAGGTTGCGGCAGCTGTAACAGCATATTTATCGGGATTCGTATTCACAGGCTTCACGAATCCGTTCGATCACGGCAAATATGTAATGCTGCCGGTGTGGCTTCAGGCCGTACTGACTGTCACATGGATCTTTGGAGTCATTACCGTGATAAATTTCTCAGACGGACTGGACGGACTGGCCGGAAGCCTCTCGACCATTTCGGCGATGACTCTTTTCATTGTAGCTCTGGCCAAAGGGCAGACAAGGTCTGCGCTGATGTCGATAATACTTGTCGGGGTCGCTGTCGGCTATCTGAAATACAACAAGCCGCCTGCCAGGATATACATGGGCGACGCAGGCGCAGGTTTCATGGGTTATGTACTTGCGGTTATCGCTCTTGACGGCGCATTCAAACAGGCGACCGTTCTGTCGCTGTTTGTGCCGATACTTGCCCTGGGCGTGCCCATTTTTGATAACCTGTTTGTTGTAGCAAAGAGGCTCGTGGACGGAAAGCCGTTTTACAAGCCGGACAGGAGCCAGGTGCACTACAGGCTGCTTTCTGCCGGACTTAGCCCAAAGCAGGTCGTTATGGTCCTGTGCCTTGTAAACGTTTGCCTTTGCCTGACATCGATAATAATACTGCTGCTGAGAGTCTGACGGCGATACGGCAGGCGCAGCAGGTTAACTTACTACAGAGGTTACAAATGAAGTTAAAGAGAACAGGTTTTCAAAGGAAAGTCTTCTCTCGATTTATTGAAAGCGTGAAAAAGTATGAGAAGATTTATTCTAATTCTGCTTCTATTCATATTTATAGTTGCGTTGTTTATATTCTGTAACAGTAATTCTGTAAATAAGGCAAAAGAAATTGATGCAATCCTGGTAATCAGACAATCGGAAAAGAAAGAGTGGACGCTTTCAGACAAAGATGCAATAGACAAATTCGTAAAAGCACTGAACGAAACTTTTAACGGGTTCCCTTTAAAACTGCATTTATCGGTTTTTGACAGGGCCAGAAAATAAAGATTAGATATACTTTTTTATTATCTGGTTATTCCGCTCCTTTAGGCATTATAATCAAAATGTATTGGATATCCGGTACAATGCGGCTTCCGGAGCCGACTTTCATGAGAAAGGGGTGGTCTGGTTGAAGATCGTAACGGAGGTGGCCGTCGCCTGACGGCACATAGAAAGGCCTGCGGGGTTTTGGATCTGCAGGCCTTATAATTTACCACGACATTATGGCTGAATCAGACCAAAAGCCGTTTTTTCAGTATGATTTAACAGGAATGAATCCTGTTGACATGGATGCAATGTTATTATTCTGAAAAAACATGAAAGGGGAAACAGGAATGAGGTTTATCGGAAACATTTTATGGCTGCTGTTCGGAGGAATTATAATGTCTTTGCTTTGGGCAGTATCTGGTTTTGTCCTTTGCATTACCATAATAGGTATACCGTTCGGACTGCAGTGCTTTAAAATTGCAGGGTTCGTACTGTGGCCGTTTGGCAGGCAGATCCTTTACGGTGATTTCGGCGCAGGCAGCCTGTTACTGAATATTCTGTGGCTGGTAGTTTTCGGCCTGGAATTTGCAATAGCACATATTGTAATAGGATTGGTTTACTGCATCTCCATAATAGGGATACCGTTCGGCATGCAGCATTTCAAACTTGCAAAACTCGGACTGATTCCGTTTGGGGCACAAATACGCTGAAAATGAAATATTCGCATGGGGAGGCATCGATTTTCCGTTATCAATAATTACACGAAATATAAATTTCGCGTAATAGAGGGGAGCGTTCCAGCGGGTCGATATCATGCTATAATATTGATATATCAGGCTTTTAATTTTATAATGGTTACAGACCTGCTGTGATATCATTCGTCTGGAGCGTTTTATTCTGATTAAAATGATATAAACTGTTAGCGAGGTCATGCAAATGAAAAATATAAACGATTATGAGATTCCTCCCGTGCTTATGGATTTCCTCAGTTATATGCAAACAATACGCGGACGTTCTGCAAACACTGTCCAGGTCTACTTTTACGACCTGAGAGTTTTCTTCCGCTTTATGAAACTCCGCAGGAACCTGGCCGATAAAAATACTCCTTTTGAAGAAATTCCTATCAATGATATCGATATCGATTTCATAAGGACAATAACGCTAAGCGATCTTTATGCATTCATGGCTTTCGTAAGCAATGACCGTGACAATTCTTCATATGCAAGGGCCCGTAAAGTCTCCAGCCTTAAATCTTTTTTCAAATATATTACATTTAAGGCAAAACTTTTAGATTCTGACCCTTCGGCTGAACTGGAATCGCCTAAACTGATGAAACGTCTTCCCAGGTACCTTAACATAGATGAAAGCAAGCAATTGCTCACCTCAGTTGACGGAAAGTTTTCAGAGCGCGATTATGCTATACTTACGCTGTTCCTCAACTGCGGTCTTCGTCTGTCCGAACTGGTTGGCATAAACATAAGCAATATAAAGGGTTCGGTGCTCACCGTCATCGGAAAAGGCAACAAGGAACGCAGCATTCCTCTCAACCAGGCCTGTATCAAGGCTATTGAGGACTATCTCAAAGTCAGGCCTGTCGACGGCGTCAGGGACAGGAATGCATTGTTCCTGAGCAGCCGCAAGCGGCGGATCAGCAAGGAAACAGTCCAAAAAATCGTCAAGAAGTACATAATCGCAGCCGGGCTTGATCCTGAACGGTACTCCACTCATAAGCTGCGTCATACTGCAGCCACGCTTATGTATAAATACGGAAATGTAGATATAAGATCGCTCCAGGAACTGCTTGGACATGTGAGCATTTCCACCACACAGATATATACGCATCTGGACAGCAGCCAGCTGAGGACAGCCGTTGAAAGCAATCCTCTTGCCGATTTCAGCCGGGATGATAACAAATAGATGATATAAAATAAAGGTTTACTTAATGTGACCGGTTTATTATAATTATATAATTGTGTGGAACCGAGCGCTTAGAAATCCAGTCTCATTTGTAGACGCTGAGCGTAACTATATAAAGCAATATAACGCATAGATGGATGAGGTCATTATAGATGGAATCAAGAAAGTTTTATTTCATACTGACGATAGTTGCAGCGGTTGTTTTGTTCGTTTTTGGTTCCGGAATGCTGTATTACATCAACACCAATTTTGATACCATAATAAGCAGTGATGTTTTTGCATCCGGAGACCATGAATACGACCTTGCCACTATTATTAACCCCCTTGTACAGAAAAAGGAGCCTTTCAATATCCTGCTGCTGGGCGGCGACAAGGTCGGCCACCTGACAGATACGATGATGCTTGCCAATTTCGATCCGGAGACTTGCAAGGTAAACATTATGTCGATACCCAGGGATACCAGGGTCTATATCAATAACAAGGAAAGAAAGATCAACTATGCCTTCCCCGCCGGAGGTATAGAACTTGCCGCCAAGACCGTGTCCGAACTGCTGGACGTAAATATAAAGTATTATGCGTTCGTCGATACGTCGGCCTTCAGGAAGATAATCGACCTCCTGGACGGTGTCGATTATTATGTACCTGTAGATATGGATTATGACGACCCGGTGCAGAACCTCCACATCCATCTCAAAAAAGGACAGCAAAGGCTTGACGGCGCAAAGGCCGAGCAATACGTAAGATTCCGCAAGCCCAACAAGTGGAACAAGGAGATAAGGAAATACTACGACGGCAGCGACCTCAAGAGAAACGAGGCCCAGCAGCAGTTCCTGAAGGAACTGATGAGGCAGAAGCTGACGATACAGTATCTGCCGAAGCTCACCAGTGTCATAAACACCATGTTCGAACACGTTGAAACAAACCTGACACTGACCGAAACCGTAAAGATGACTTCATACGTCACGAAATTCAAAATCGAGAACGTCAGCTTCATCCAGATGCCCGGAACGACATATGACGTATCTCCCTATTATTACATCTGCGATGTTGAGGCCACCAGGCAGATAATGGCTGAAAGCTTCAGGTGCAGCGACAGCTTTGTAAAAGCAGATCCTGAAATAAAAGCCTTTTACCTGAAAAAAGAAGCCAGGTATCAGCCACCTAAGCCGAAGCCGGCAGAAACCGGGCAGAAAGCCGGAGAATCGGGCAAGACTGGCAGTGCAGATAATCCTTCCAACCCGTCAAACAGTGAAACTTCAATCACCGGCTCTGACCAGGATCCATAAAGCCGGGATCAATAAGAATGATATAAGAATGATAAATGAAGACGTGCAGAAATGATTTCCTGCAGTTTAAATACGGGGACGGTTCCCGCATCCAGGGGTCTATCCCGGACATGCGGGCCGTCCCCGCGCTTTATGACTTTTGATATGTTCCTTGCGCTGTGTTTGGCAGGTTACTTCAGAAATACCTTGTAAGCATTGTAAGACATATATATGTCGATCTTGCTTGTGATCTCGAAGGGCGAATGCATCGAGAGCACTGCGATACCGCAGTCAATGACATCTATGCCGAGGTTTGCGGCATACTGTGCTATAGTGCCTCCCCCGCCCTCGTCGACCTTGCCAAGTTCACCTGTCTGCCACATTATGCCGTTATCATTGAACAGCTTGCGGATCTCTCCTACAAACTCCGCGCTGGCATCGCTTGAATCGTATTTGCCTCTGGATCCCCCGTATTTCTGGAGCACTATGCCATGGCCGAGGTATGTGGCGTTTCGTTTTTCATAAACACTGTCGTAGTTCGGGTCTACGGCTGCATTCACGTCAGCCGAAAGCATCCTGGACTTAGAAAGGCATGAACGCAGCTTCAGATCGGAATAGTTATCTTCAGTCAGTGCAATGATGTTGGCAAGGAAATCCTGGAGCAGGTTGGACTGTGCGCCGGTGTTGCCCATGCTGCCGATTTCTTCTTTGTCCGTAAGCAGACATACTGCTGTACGGTCAGGGGTATCGATGTCCAAAAGCGCTCTCAGGGCAGGATATGCGCAGACCCTGTCGTCTTGGCCGTACCCGCCTACCATGCTTTTGTCGAAGCCCACATCCCTGAATTTCTGGGCCGGAACCATCTCCAGTTCTGCCGACTGGAAGTCTTCCTCAACGATGCCGTACCTCTTGTTGAGGATGTCCAGTATGGTCAGTTTTACTTTCTCCTTGACCTTGTCATCCCTGAATGGCAACGAGCCGAGTAGCACATTCAGTCCTTCCCCTGACACTGCCTCGCTCATCTTCTTCTGCATCTGTTCGCGGGCAAGGTGAGGCAGCAGATCGGTTATGCTGAACACAGGATCGTCTTCATTCTCTCCGATCACGATTTCAACCGGTGTACCGTCACCTTTGACCACTACGCCGTGGATGGCCAGCGGTATGGTGAGCCACTGGTATTTCTTTATCCCGCCGTAATAGTGGGTTTTGAAAAATGCCATTTCTGTATCTTCATACAGCGGGTTCTGCTTGAGATCCAGGCGAGGCGCATCTATATGGGCGCCTATGATGTTGACGCCCTCTGAAACGGGCCTTTTCCCGATCACGGCAAGCACGGCGGATTTCTTCCTGTTGATGAAACAAACCTTGTCTCCGGGTTTCAGTCTCGTATTTGAAGCCGCCAGATCTTCAAGCTTTCTGAATCCAGCCGCAATCGCAAGCTTTTCAGTATTTGCAGCAAATTCCCGTTCAGTTTTCGAGGCGTTCAGGAAGCTTTTGTATTCCTCACAGAAATCAAAGGCCTTCTTTATATATTCCTCATCGACTCTCTCCCAGACATTCTGCCTCTTGTAAGAAAGCCGTTCCTCGAGTTTCTGGCCTTCGGTCTTTTTTTCTTCGCTCATGATCGATTCCTCCTGTAATTGCATGTTTAGTCGTTATATTCCGGACTTTTTTATTATATACCTTAGTTTCCATTTTATAAACCATATATTTCATTTAAGACCCGGCTGCTTTCCGCATTGATTTTAATAATTTACAATGATAGTATTATCTCCGGAAATTAATTACGGAGGTAGCTTATGTTTGACTGCCATACACATACTACGTTCTCGACAGACAGTGTGATGAGTGCGGAACAGGCTTGTGAATCAGCGATTAAGCTTGGTCTTGACGGTATCGCATTCACAGACCATCTCGATTATGATTTTCCCGGAGAATTGGACTTTCTCATAGATTTTGACAGGTATTTCAGTGTTTTGGAACCTGTCAGGGAAAAATATGCCGACCGGCTGAAAGTACTGATTTCCGTGGAAGTCGGAATACAGCCCCATGTACTGCGTGAATCTGAGGAAGTAATCCGCAGATACCCTTTTGATTATGTATTGGCATCAGCACATCTTGTAGACAGGCAGAACCCGTACGACAAAGAATATTACAGGGGGAAATCCAAGAAAGAAGCTTATTCCCGGTATCTTGAAGAGATTTATTTTATAGTCAGAAACCTGGAGTCTTTCGATATGCTCGGCCATTTCGGATATATAATAAGATATGCCGATTATGCCGACAGAACATTAAGATATGCTGACCACTCCGATCTGTTCGATATGATATTTAGGGAACTCATAGATCGCGGGCGCGGATTTGAACTGAATACGGGCACATATAGGTCCGGGAGCCCCGATGCCGTTTATGATATCGAAATACTAAGACGTTACCGCGAACTTGGAGGAGAACTGGTATGCCTCGGATCCGACGCGCACCAGACAGACCATATAGCAGCCCGGTTCGAATACTTTGCCCAGGTTTTGCGTGATGCCGGATTCAGATACACAGTGCATTTCGAAAACAGGAAGCCGGTGTTTGACAAGCTGTAAAAACGGGCTGCTTCTGAAAAACGGGATGCCCGGCATGTCGGTCAGTTTTTATTGAACGCAATATAAGCCGGTTATCGGGTACAGGATCGCACGGCGATAACCGGCTGTCTGTTGCAACGGACAACGTACTATTTGAACGACCTCTCTATCACAGCACCGCCAACGACTGTATCTCCGTCATAGAATACGACGGCCTGGCCGGGTGTTATTGCTCTCTGAGGCTCGTCGAACACTACTTCCACCCTGTTCCTGTCCAGCGGCCTGATCACTGCAGGAGCCTCTTTGGCTGAATATCTTATTTTTGCGGTTACTCTCATTTCATCCTTCAGTTCGTCTATAGAAATGTAATTCGGCTCAGCAGCGACAAGTCCGGCGGAAAATACCTCGTCTGCATCTCCGAGCACGACGGTATTGTCCTCGGGTCTGATCTCAGCAACGTACATCGGTTTTCCGAATGATACGCCAAGGCCTTTCCTCTGCCCGATGGTGTAATGGATGATCCCTCTGTGCATACCGAGTATTTTGCCCTGCCTGTCGACAAAGTAGCCTGGCTTTATCTCAGTATCGGTATTCTCAGTGATGAACCTGCCGTAATCATTATCTTCCACAAAGCAGATCTCCTGGCTGTCAGGCTTGGATGCGACCGGCAGGCCATATTCCCTTGCCATGGCCCGTACCTGGTCCTTTCTGAACCCGCCTATGGGGAAAAGGGTCCTTTCCAGCTGATACTGGGTCATCGTATAGAGGACATATGTCTGATCCTTCTCGGTGGTAACGGATTTCTTCAAAAGGTATCTTCCGGTCTTCTCATCAAACGTTGTGCGTGCGTAATGGCCGGTGGCTATATAGTCCATCCCCATTGAAACAGCCTTTGTCAGCAACGCCTCGAATTTGACGAAGCGATTGCAGGCGATGCAGGGATTCGGTGTCCTTCCCGCCAGGTATTCGTTTGTGAAATAGTCGATGACCTTCTGCTGGAACACGTCCTTGAAGTTCAGTACATAATAGTTTATTCCGAGCCGGTTTGCGACCCTGCGGGCGTCGTCCACCGCTGAAAGTGAGCAGCAGCCGCCTTCCGTCTGCTTCCTGCAATCATCCATGTCAGGCCAGATCTGCATCGTGACGCCGATGACCTCATACCCCTGTTCGAGCAATACTGCAGCAGCGACGGAGCTGTCGACACCGCCGCTCATACCAAGCATAACTTTTCCCTTTGACATGTTTCACCTATTCATCTTCATCATTCATGTGGTGGTGAATGTCTTCACATCTCATGCAGCATGCATCACAGTCGCCGTTGTCCCCGATAAGGCCTTTTCTTCTCTTATAGTCGTTGATGGCGGCCTTGATGGCTTCCTCTGCAAGGTTTGAACAGTGCATCTTCACCGGCGGCAGGCCGTCAAGGGCTTCGGCCACTGCCTGGTTTGTAATCTTAAGGGCCTCGTCGATGGTCTTTCCTTTCACCAGTTCCGTTGCCATGCTGCTAGTGGCGACGGCGGCTCCGCAGCCGAAAGTTTTGAACTTGGCATCGGTGATGACGTCGTTCTCTATTTTAAGATACATTTTCATTATATCTCCGCACTTCGGGTTGCCGACCTGTCCTACGCCGTCTGCATCAGCTATTTCGCCGACGTTCCTCGGATTCATGAAATGGTCCATTACTTTTTCGCTGTACATCATACAACATTCCCTCTTTCTATACTGTGTAACAATCTGTTATCAAAATACTTGTCGTCATCAAACTGCATCGTCTAAGCATTTTTAATCATCTTTTTACCTGTTGCGTACTTCTTCATAAAGGGGCGACATCTCCCTGAGTCTCTGGACTATCTCAGGAAGTACCTCCATAAGGTAGTCCACATCCTCATCGGTGTTTTCCTCGCCGAATGTGAGCCTCAACGAACCGTGCGCCTTCTCATGCGGAAGTCCGATGGCCAGCAGCACATGGGACGGGTCCAGGGAGCCTGAGGTGCAGGCCGAACCGCTGGAAGCAGCTATGCCTTTCAGATCCAGCATCAGCAGCAGTGATTCGCCTTCGATGAATTCGAATGAGAAGTTGACATTGCCCGGAAGTCTCTTTTCCCTGTGGCCGTTCAGCCTGACAAAAGGTATCTTCTTCTCTATCTCAGCTATGGTCCTGTCACGCAGGGCAGTGAGCTTTTTATTATACTCGTCCATGTTTTTGTCCGCAAGTTCCAGTGCCTTTGCCAGCCCGACTATGCCGGGGACGTTTTCAGTACTTGCGCGCCTGCCCCTTTCCTGCGCTCCGCCGTGCATGAATGAAGTCAATTTGACGCCTTTCCTTATGTAAAGCGCTCCGACTCCCTTGGGTCCATAGAACTTGTGGGCTGACATGGAAAGCATGTCTACGTTCAGTTCAGAAACGTTTATACGGATATTTCCCATCGCCTGTACGGCGTCTGTATGGAAGCAGATTCCCTTTTCCCTTGCTATTTTCCCTATTTCTGCGATCGGCTGGATGGTCCCGATCTCGTTGTTTGCGAACATTATCGAAATAAGGATGGTATCAGGCCTGATGGCTGCCTCGACCTGTTCGGGGGTGACCAGCCCGTACTCGTCCACCGGCAGGTATGTCACCTCGAAGCCTTCGCTTTCGAGATACTGGCATGTATGGAGCACTGCATGGTGCTCGATCGAAGTCGTTATTATGTGCTTTCCCTTTTTCATGTTCGCATAGGCAGCGCCTTTGATAGCCCAGTTGTCTGCTTCCGTGCCGGAACCGGTGAAAAATATCTCACGGGGTTCCGCACCGATGATTCTTGCCACCGTTTCCCTGGCTTCCTCGATGGCCTTTTTGCTGGTCCTGCCAATGGAGTAAACGGTGGAGGGGTTGCCGTAATTCTCCGTGAACCAGGGAAGCATCGCCTCGAGTACTTCCGGTTTTACTGGCGTTGTTGCTGCATGGTCGAGATATATGTTCCTTGTGCTCATACTTTTAGCTCCTTTGCATGAAAATGTATGTCGCCGGTAATTATCGGCCTTTTATATTTCAAGTATTGTCAATAATCCTACTGTTATTATTCCTAAGATAATCGTCGATCAATTCCTGAAGCGTGATATTGTCGATAACGTTGTTTATGCCGTCCCTAATCCTCTCCCAGACACTCCTCGTTACACACCTGCCGGAGTTGCTGCATGATCCTGCGCCCTGATCCTCCGACACGCAGTCCGTCGGGGCAAGGGATCCTTCCAGCGCCCGCAGGATGTCGCCGACACTGATGTTTTCAGGGCTGTCTGCCAACATATAGCCGCCCTGCGGTCCCCTGACGCTTTTTATAAGCTTTGCCTTTTTCAGCGAAGCAAACAGCTGCTCAAGGTAATTCTCCGATAGCCCCTGGCGCTCTGCTATGCTGTTCAGGCTAACCTGTCCGTCAACGCTGTGCACGGCCAGGTCGAGCATCGCCTTCAGGCCATACCGGCCTTTGGTAGATAGCTTCATCGCGATACCTCCGCTTACCTGTTACTCATCATTATATAATTCCTAGTAAATTACTAGGGTATTCAAGTAAAGATTAACACTTTGTTTTGGATTTGTCAACAGAAAAATATAGTGCCTGGCGTGCCAGGCACCAAAATCCGAATTTATTGACCAACCACCGGAAGCGTGGAACCGCCGTGCGGCATCAGGAGCACCCTGGCATCAGGGCCCATGATCGAGAATGCGCGGTCCACCGCTTCCTGCATGCTTTCGAAAGGCTCCATGTACAGACGCTCGCACATGCTGCGGTCCAGGTCTGATACGATGAATACGCGGGCTTTCTTTTCAACGAGAGCGATGGCAGCAGCCTTGTGCCCGCCAAGTTCGAAGTTGGTTTTGATCCTTTCTATAAGGCTGTCGGGCGAATCAGATGTGTTTATCCATCTTTCGAAAACTTTTTCACCGTAGCCTTCGCTGCAGGACGCAAGCAGTATGATGATCCCGTTGTCGCGTACCGCATGCTTCGCGTTATCCAGTGCTTTCTGGGCCTGGTACAGGTTTATGTCCTTAGGGAATCCGCCCGGAGTTGTGATGACTATATCCGCTTTTTCAGGTATTGACACCTTGTACAGCCTGTCCAGGAAGCGGCATCCTTCCCTGTGGGCATGCAGGTAATGGCCTGCCACGGCTTTTATTATGGTCTTGTTTTCATCCAGCACTACATTCACGATAAAGTCGATAGGCACAAACTTCACGACTTCGTCTATATCCTGCCTGACGGGATTGTCGTCCAGGGCGCCTGCCCTTGCCTCGTCCTTCACCATCGCGCTGTGGTTTGCCTGGATCGCCGCACGGGTCGAAACTCCGGGCATTATCGCCTTGGCGCCGCCGCTGTATCCAGCAAAGTAGTGGTACTCGATATTGCCGAGGCATATGACGCGGTCGGCATCCGTGACTTCCTCGAATATCTCCACCGGGGTTCCCCTTGTAGTCGTTCCGAGCATCCTGCACCTGTTTACATCGCTGTCCACGCATCTCACTTTCTCATATATGTCGTCGCCGACCAGGTAACGCATTTCTTCTTCCGTGTGTTTCCTGTGGTTGCCAAGCGCAAATACCACGGTTATGTCTTCGTACCTGACTCCTGCCTGCATAAGTTCTTCCATGACAGGGGGAAGCACAGTTTTGCTCGGCATCGGCCGTGTAATATCGCTGGTTACTATTACTACCTTTTCACCGGGTTTTACGATCTCAGAGAGCCTTTCGGACGCGATCGGCTCCCTCAGTGCGCGTCTTACCTCGTCTTCACCGGTAAGACCGACATCCACTATGTTCTGGCGCAGTTCCGCCATAATGTTCCTGTCCGGTACGTCAAATTCCCTGTAGCCTTTGCCGTATCCATATCTGAAATGCATATGTATACCTCCGATCCTGTATATGGAACTTTTAAGCACGTTATCGTATATTTTCTGCTTACTGTCAGAGCTTTCTTGTTTCAATTTCTGAACCAGCAGGTTTTCTCAGCCGCGTTCCGCTTGAAGGCATCACTGGCGGCTCTCCTCAGTATCATTATCATCTTCTTCCATTCTCCTGACCTTTTCCAGGTTTTCAAGCCGTCTGGCCCTGCTGCTGTACAGGACGTATCCAAGCATGACTATGATGTATATTGCTACGCTCAGCTGCCAGTAGAATCTGAAAAACATCACGTTCAGCAAAAGCAGCACGAATCCTGCAAGTACCACCCACGCCAATATCCTTCTTAACATGTTTCCCTCCGTTTTCACGCTCTGCCGCACTTCTCACAAGGCTGCCCAATATGATTTATAGTGATGTTTCCTGAGGAAATTTCATGCAGCATCAAGTTCTTGTGATTAGTTTATTAATAAGCTTAATAATTGTCAACTGTTCCTTATCCTGTCGAGCCATTCCTTTATCCTGGCTTCATAACCGTTGGATGTCGGTTCGTAATAAATGGTGCCTTCCATACCTTCCGGAAAATACTGCTGTTTTACATAATTGCCCGGATAATCATGGGCATATTTGTATCCGATGCCATACCCCTGCTCCTTCATGCCATCAACAGCTGCATTCCTGAGGTGCATCGGCACTTCACCGGTTTTTTTCGTTTCCACGTCATGCATCGCTTTTCCCAGCGCCTTATAGCATGAGTTCGATTTGGGGCTTACCGCCACCATCACAGCCGCATGGGCCAGCAGAAGCCTTGCTTCCGGCATGCCTATCATGTGTATGCCCTGGGCGGCTGCGACTGCCAGCTGCAAAGCCGCCGGATTGGCCATGCCCACGTCCTCGGAAGCGCATATGATGATCCTCCTGATGAGGAATTCCGGATCCTCGCCTGCGTACAGGGCCCTTGCAAGGTAAAACAGCGCAGCATCAGGATCACTGCCCCTCATAGATTTTATGAAAGCGCTGATATTGTCATAATGGGCTTCTCCCGATTTATCGAAAGCGATCGACTTTTTCTGGACACATTCCTCAATGATTTCAAGGGTTATGTGTATATGTCCGTCGGCATCCGGATCAGTGGTGACAGCGGCCAGTTCCAGCGCGTTGAGAGCCCTCCTTGCGTCTCCGCTGCATATGTCGGCAAGGTATTTTATCGCATCTTCATCCATACTGATCTCATAACTGCCGAGGCCTCTTTCCCTGTCGGACAGAGCCATCCGGATGATTTTCTCGATATGCCCGCTCTCCAGCGGTTTCAGCATAAATACCGTAGAACGCGAAATAAGGGCCTTGTTCACTTCGAAATAAGGATTCTCCGTAGTTGCCCCTATAAGCACGATGGTCCCGTTTTCCACGTAAGGAAGCAGTGCGTCCTGCTGTGCCTTGTTGAACCTGTGTATCTCATCGATAAACAGCACCGTCCTGCCGGCAGGATTGAACATGGGGTTCTGGGTATCGGATATTATACGTTTTATATCTGCTACTCCGGCTGTCACAGCGTTGAGTTTTTCAAAGCTGGATTTTGTCGTGGCCGCTATCACCCTGGCAAGAGATGTCTTGCCGGTGCCGGGCGGACCATACAGAATTATCGATGAGATCCTGTCAGCCTTTATCATTCTGTACAGGAGCTTTCCCTTGCCAATGATATGCTCCTGCCCGACGAATTCTTCAATGGTCCTGGGGCACATCCTGTACGCCAGTGGTTCTTTTTTCCGGTCCATGTCACCCTCCCTGCAAAACGGAATAACTGCCCGGCAATCTGTGCCTGTAAATCCGTAAACCATGCATTTGCCGGCATTCCATCATTTGCTTTTGCTGCGTCACTGAGTCAGGCAATAAAAGGGCCTGGATAATAGCCCTTCTCCTATTATCTTAGCCCTTCGTCGTGTTTTATTCAATATACAGCTTTAAAAAGGTCCATGGCTAAGATCAGCCTTTAGGGATATAA
>JAKOPX010000103.1 GCA_029778665.1 Bacillota bacterium
CACAGCCGTGCTCGGGCTTGGCGATATAGGTCCTGAGGCCGGGATGCCCGTCATGGAAGGTAAGTGCGTGCTGTTCAAGTCTTTCGCGGATGTAGATGCTTTCCCGTTGTGCATCCGTTCAAAGGACGTGGATGAAATAGTTAATACGATCAAGCTGATCTCGGGCAGCTTTGGCGGCATCAACCTGGAGGATATATCCGCGCCGAGATGCTTTGAAATAGAAAGGCGGCTCAAGGCGGAATGTGATATACCGATCTTCCACGACGACCAGCATGGTACCGCTGTCGTCACGCTGGCTGCGATGATAAACGCACTGAAGATCGTGAAGAAGGATATCAGGGATATCGAGGTCGTCATCAACGGCTCGGGAGCGGCAGGTATTGCCGTTACCAGGCTTCTTATGGCAATGGGACTGAAGAAGGTCATCCTTTGCGACACAAAGGGAGCCATATACGAGGGCAGGGAGAACCTGAACGCGGAAAAGGCCGAGATGGCGAAGATATCGAATTTCGAAAGGAAAAAGGGTACACTGGAGGATGTCATCGTCGGTGCAGACGTGTTTATCGGCCTGTCTGTGGCCGGCGTTCTGACCCGGGATATGGTAAGGTCCATGGCAAAGGATCCTGTCATATTCGCCATGGCCAACCCGACACCTGAAATAATGCCGGACGAGGCTAAAGAAGCGGGTGCCGTGGTCGTCGGCACCGGGCGTTCCGATTTCCCGAACCAGATCAACAACGTGCTGGCATTCCCCGGTATCTTCAGGGGAGCACTTGACGTGAGGGCAAGGGACATAAACGACGAGATGAAGATCGCCGCTGCGCAGGCTATTGCAGGTCTCATATCCGACGAAGAACTTTCGCCTGATTATGTCATCCCTGCTCCCTTCGATCCCAGGGTGGCAAAGGCCGTAGCAAAAGCCGTTGCCGAGGCTGCGATAAGGACGGGAGTCAACAGGACGGGCGGCAGGTAAATAAAATGAAAATTTTACTGGTGATCATATATCTCGCCTTTATCAGCCTGGGACTGCCCGATTCGCTTCTCGGGAGCGCCTGGCCTGCGATAAGGGCGGAGCTTGGTGCGCCTGTGCCGACAGCCGGCTGGCTCGCCATGACGATCAGTGTATGCACGATAATATCAAGCTTATTCTCTAACAGGATCATTACCAGGTTCAAAACGGGGAAGGTGACTGTTGTCAGCGTCGCAATGACAGCAGTCGCTTTGCTTGGTTTTGCGTATGCCCCGTCGGTGTGGTTCCTGTTCCTTATGGCCGTTCCGCTTGGGCTTGGGGCGGGAAGCATCGATGCGGGACTGAA
>JAKOPX010000104.1 GCA_029778665.1 Bacillota bacterium
ATTGGATAAAGCTTATACTATTTTTAACGGCAAGAAGTTTGGGATATATTCCATTAAGAGCCACAGGCTCAGGGATGCTGAAGATCCCGGATTAAGCATCGAGTTTTATGAAACTGATTATTTTACCCATAAGGTTATGAGATCAGTATACCAGGAACTGAAATCGCTAAATCACCCTATATGCAATATGAAAACTTATCCCATAGAGGGAATAGACCACTTAAGGCCTTTTATGACATCGTTCGGTGTGAATACGTTCCTGATCGTCAACTCAGAAAAAGCCGACAAGAGTATTGTTTTTGCCAAAAGATCAAAACGGACAGCGAATACCAGGGAAAGTATCTGGCATGTTACTATGAATGAGGGGCTGTCCCTTACAGACATCGAAGGGAAAGATATCAGCCTTGTTAAGTGTCTGCACAGGGGACTGAATGAAGAATTGGGCATTAAAGAACATCATTACAAGGACATCGAGAAGGAAAAGTTCATGGATCTGTTCCTGGTCATGGACAATTTTGAGGTCGGCATCTCCTCTGTTGTGGTAATGGATGCTTCTGCAGACAAGGTCAAAAATCTGCACAGCATAGCAAAAGATTCTGTCCTGGAAACGGAAGAAATCTGCGCAGTCGATTTCAACAGCCGGGACATAAACAGATTCATCAGTGAGAACAAATGCACGTCGGCTGCTTATATACGCTCAGCATGGTTATGCTGAGGAAGAGATACTTATAATGCTGTGGATAATTATTTTTCTTGTGTCCGATAAATGATGTGAAGCTTTAACAGTCGATACATACTATAAGCAGACAGGTGGGCTTTGTGAAAGAAAACTACAACCTGAAGGATTACTCGTTGCCTGAAATCAGGAATATGAAAATCCACGGGCGCACGACAGGGCGTCTGTCGCCGCTGACGCTTTTATGGACCGGGAGTGGTGTTGAGTTCAACGCCAAAGGCTCGGAACTGTGGATCGAGGTCGAGACGGACTATGACATTCATGAGCCCTGGATAAGCATACTCATAAACTCATATCCGGTTGCGAGGCAGATGATCACGGCAGGAAGGCACTGGATATGCATATTCAGGGGGATGAATGCGGACGTCGTAAAAAATGTGCGCATAGTGAAGGATGTACAGCCCATGTGCTTTGATAAGGGCTGCCTTATTCACTTACATACGGTGAGATTTGACGGCGAATTCATGCCTGTGGAAGACAAGCCGTACAAAATCGAATTCATAGGCGACAGCATAACTTCAGGAGAAGGGACCGTCGGGGCGCTGTGCGAACAGGACTGGATCCCGATGTGGTTCAGCGCAGTGGACAACTACACTTACATGACTGCCAAAGCGCTGGATGCGGACTACAGGGTCATTTCACAAAGCGGATGGGGAGTCCTGACGAGTTGGGACAACAATCCGAACTGCAATATACCACGGTACTACGAACAAATCTGCGGGATATTGCCCAAGGAGAACTGCACGGTGCCGGAAGCATTCAGCCTGAATGACTTTGATTCGTGGCAGCCGGATGTCGTGGTCGTCAATCTTGGCACCAACGATGCCAATGCGTTCAACTCGCCTGAATGGAGGGATGAAAAAACCGGGGTCCGGCACAAGCAGAGGCTGAATGAGGACGGCACATACAATGAGGAGGACCTGGCGACGTTTGAAAACGCAGTTGTCGGGTTCCTGCACAAGCTCAGGAAGTACAACGAAAGCGCACATATCGTCTGGGCATATGGCATGTGCGGCGCGCCGCTGATGCCATCGGTTTGCCGTGCTGTCGATACATATACCCGCAGTACCGGGGACAGGAAGGTCTCGGTTTTCCAGCTTCCAAATACCACGAATGAAACGATGGGCTCGAGATACCATCCCGGCAGGCCTGCCCATGAAAAAGCGGCAAAAGAGCTGGCCGGCTTTATCGGCGGGCTGCTGCCGCGCAAATGAAACCGGCTGCCCTGCAATTCCGCTTAACGGGCAGCCGCCACATATCCACTTGATAAGTTGTTGCACATTTACGCCCGATCTCAGGCATCCACGTCCTTCCATGATATCCTGAAGCAGTTTCGCCAGAGCAACATGCACAAAAGAGCAGAAAAGGCGATGTTTGCCCATACTCCGAAGGGCGGTACCAATGACAGGGCGAAATGTATCCCTCCCAGGAAAGCTGCCAGGAAGAACAGTAAAAACACCGCCGTGGATTTCCCGTCATAAGTCTGCTGAAAACTCCTGCTGAATGGGAGTTCCTTTTTTGACATCCGGAATACCAGCAGTACAAGTATCATCATGTTGAAAAATATCAATACAACGTCCGGGATCACCTTAACTCCCATGATCAGCACGAAGATGACGGCCGGGAAAAGGAAAAAGGGGATTATAAACCTGGCAATGAAACTTTTGACCGCGCCCCTGAAGATCGGTACAGGCGTCTCTATCGGCAGTGCCTTATAGATCCAGGCGCCCTTATAGTTTTCACTCCTGCTGAGCATAAGGACGGCGCTCCCAAGGATAACTGCCGTTATATACAGGCCAAAATGATAATAACCTTTTGATATTTTCCATGCAGCCTCTTCAAATGATCTCACGCTGAACGCCCCGATCATCATGATGAATGGCATGACTGCGCTGAATGCCAGCGATGGATAGAGTCCCAGCTTGAGTTTGCGCTCATTGGCGGTGATATGCCGCGTAAACTGCCAGAAAACCCGTTCCTGGTCCGTCCGGCAAAGAAATGAAACCAGCTTCCCACGCAGTCTTCCCGTGAACGAACTGAAACGGTTTCTCCTTACGCTGTTGTCGTTCAGCTTCTGCAGGTTTTTCTCGAAATGGGGCACTACGACCCTGGTATACAGGACCAGGGATGTGACGGGTGCCAAAAGGGCAATTGCACTAAGGGAGAGGTAGTACGCCGATACGTCATGCTCCAGGAATATGCTGAACGGTGCGGCAAACCATGCTGTTGGCAGCAGATAATGCCACCATTTTGGTGAGAAGGTTATCGTGAACTCCGATATGTTGAAGATGCGGCCTATAAGCTGGTAAAAGACCAGGACCGCAAGCGAAAGGACGATCTGGAAGTAGTTGATTATGTCCTTGAGCTTTTCTCCGTCAAAGATCACAAGGATGAACGTGTAAAGGACCGAGGTGAAAAATACTACAAAGAAGCAGATCAATACGAGTTCCGGGATCATTACCGCAGGGAATATGGCCCCGTATTTAAGCGTCCCGATTATCAGCTGAGGACCGGCAAGAGCGGCCGTGATGCAGAAGATGTAATACAGTATATGTATGATTTTTGCCGCATTCATCGTCTTGTGGTCCACCGGCCTCGGGAGCAGGATGCTTTTCTCCCTGACGTCGAGCAGTACCGACGAGAAATCCGAAATCATCGTGGACATGAGGAAAAAGATGATAAGGCCTGTAGCTATGTTGAATTTCAGAAACAAAGGAAAAGGCAGCAGTAATATAAGGCCGGCGAACAGTCCCATGAGTGTGTATATAAAAAGGCTCAGCCTGAAGTAGTTGCTTTTTTCATTGGTCTTGTTGCTGTTTGCGAAAACAGTGGGTATCCGCCGCGCGTCCATCAGCAGCTTGATCCGGAGGGTCAGCCTGAGCCTTGTGTAATCGATCCCGCTGCGTTCGAACATGCCGGCGAACCTGTCCAGAAGTTTCAAAAAGCGCGGTTCTTCCATGACCGCAGGCCTTTTCGCTGATGTGGATCCATTATTGATCGTGTCTTTGCTCATTGAGGAGTCTTTATTCATAACCGGGCACCTGCCTTATGAAATGACACTTTCCTCCTGGCCGTACAAATTTCTCATCGCGGGTCGGGCTCCCGCGACCCGGTACCTTCCTCACACAGGGACACCGTCCCCAACGGAAGCATCCTTGCCTTCTATAACGGAAACGAACGCATCGGCTATTTCCCTGTGCCTGCTGAATCCCGTCAGCTTGTTGAATATTTCCTC
>JAKOPX010000105.1 GCA_029778665.1 Bacillota bacterium
AAGGGATACAGGACGGAACTGAAGAGGAGATCGCCGAAGCAGTAACGGAAAAGAACGCAGGGGGTGCGGCTAAGCGAGGGTCCAACGTGCCGGAGGTGCTGAAAAGCTTGTTGAACGACGAAGTGCGCCGGCTGCTGGACCCTGCACTGAAGCTTTTCGTAATATGCCTTGCCACGGCGTTGTGCCTCGCGGTCGTGAACCATATAACAAAGGACACCATTGCCATGCGTGTCCAACAGGCCGCGGAAGAACAGAGGGTGCATGTGATGAGCGCGGCGGACAGCTTTGAGAAGATCGAGGGCTGGGAGGACCAGGATGGCACGGGGCTTGTGAAGGAAGTCTATGCTGCGTACAGCGGCGACGAATTTGTCGGATACGTTTTTTCAGCCGTATCTTCCGGTTACGGCGGTGATGTCCCGGTGACCGTCGGCGTCGGGAAAGATGGCACGATAACAGGCGTAAGGGTCGGCGACAACGAAGAGACGCCGGGCCTTGGAAGCAAGGCGGCCGGAGAGAAGTTCACCTCGCAGTACACGGGGAAGGCCATTTCCGGCGGGATCAGGATAGTTTCGGGGCCGGCAACGGCAGACGACGAAATACAGGCTGTAAGCGGCGCGACTATAAGTACGAATGCCGTGAACAGTGCCGTACAGGCTTCAGCCGATCTTGGCGTGAAGCTCCTCGGGCAGAATGGAGGCGGTAAGAAATGAAACTGCTGAAAACTTTCAAAAACGGCATCATCGATGAAAACCCGACATTCCGCCTTGTGCTGGGGACCTGCCCCACGCTGGCAGTAACGACGTCGGCGATCAACGGCATAGGCATGGGGCTTGCCACCACTGCAGTGCTGATCGGATCGAACGTGGTCATTTCACTGCTCAGGAAGTTCATCCCGAACAAGGTCAGGATACCGGCGTTCATAACGGTCATCGCGGGATTCGTCACTATCGTGCAGATGCTTCTGAAAGCTTATGTTCCGGCGCTTGACAAGGCACTGGGCATATTCATCCCGCTGATCGTCGTCAACTGCATTATCATGGCCAGGGCGGAATCGTTCGCCTCGAAGAACCCGGTGCTGGAATCGGCCGTTGACGGCCTGGGCATGGGTATCGGTTTTACTCTTGCCATCACTGCGATAGGCTCGATAAGGGAGATACTTGGAAACGGGAGCATATTCAACGTACCGCTGTTCGGTGAATCGGCAAGCCCGGCGCTGGCGATGATACTTCCTCCGGGAGGTTTCCTGGTATACGGCCTTGCCATAGGAGTAGTGAACCTTTTGACCAACAGGAAGGTCACGACCGCCGGATGCGGCGCCCATGAAGCCGGGTCCGGGTGCGATGCATGTCCGGCTAACTGTGGGATTGCCGCCAGTGGAAAGGAGGTACAGGAATAATGCTTGCGAGTATACTCATAGCCTTTATTTCGGCTGTGTTCATAAATAACTTCGT
>JAKOPX010000106.1 GCA_029778665.1 Bacillota bacterium
CCGCAACAGTAAGATCAAATTCATTATCGGAGGCGACGGCGAAGACAGAAAAAGGCTCGAGTCTCTCAATGCGGAACTGGGCCTTCAGGATACCGTGTATTTCCTCGGGTGGCAGGATGACCCCAATGAACTGATGAGCAGCATAGATATCAGCGTGCTCACCTCGATCAGCGAAAGCTTCGCGTATTCAGTGCTGGAAGGTGCCCGGTTCAAAAAGGCTACCATCAGTACCAATGTCGGCGGCATACCTGACCTGATCGAGCACGGAGTTAACGGATACCTGTTCGAACCAGGCGATGTGGAGCGGTTTGCAGAACTGATCCTCGAACTTGCCGCAGATGAGAATAAACGCCGGGAAATGGGAGAACGCCTGTATGAAAAGGCTTATGCCAAATACTCTGTCGAAAACATGGGACGAACCCAGATGGACATATACAGGAGCATACTTGATAAGAAAGCAGAGGCAGGTAAGCGGCGCAAGCATTACGATGCGATAATCTCCGGCTATTACGGTTTCAGGAACATCGGCGACGACGCCCTGTTGATGTCTATCCTGAAAGACCTGAAGAGCTTCAGGCCCAACATGCGCCTCATGGTCCTTTCCAAAACCCCGATCGCTACGGCGCTGGAATTCAATGTGGCATCGATAGACAGGGCAGGTATGTTCCGCATATACAGGGCCATGAGGAAATCCAGGGCATTCATATACGGCGGCGGCAACCTGCTTCAGGACAATACCAGCACAAGATCGCTCCTGTTCTATCTCAGCATGGTCTGGCTGGCAAAAAGGCTCGGCCTGAAGGTCATGTTCTATGCAAACGGGATCGGCCCGCTGAAAAAAAGGATGAACAGGCTGCTGACGAAAAAGATCATAGACAAGGTCGATGTGATCACTTTGAGGGAAGCGCTGTCCTTTGATGAACTCAAACACCTTGAAATCAGCAGGCCAAAGATACTCATGACCGCAGACGCAGCCGTCACCGTGATGGATGGCGCCGAAAACGTCAATACCGGCATCATGGAAAAGCTGGGTCTGGCAGGCGCCGGTCCGCTGCTTGGGGTTTCGCTGCGCAAATACCCGGGCAATGAGCAGATCGAACACGAGAAGTATGAAGCAGTCATAGCCAGGGCTATCGACCACATGGCGGAAAAATACGGCGCATATCCGGTATTTTTCCCTATGCAGCATCCTGATGATGTGCCAATACTTGAAAACGTCGCGTCTATGATGGAAAAGGAAAGCTTTGTCATAAAGGACAAGCTGGACATATTTGAAGTATATGAGCTTATCTCTTCCATGCACATGCTCCTCGGCATGAGGCTCCATGCGCTGATCTTCTCAGCCGTGGCCACAGTGCCCATGGTAGGCCTTGTCTACGATCCCAAAATACAGGGGTTCCTGGACTGCATCGGCCAGCCTTCGGCGGGTGACGTCAGGGATCTCGAATATGAAAAGCTTGCAGCACTGATGGACTCTGTCTGGGAAAACAGCAGTACAATAAAGAATCAGTTGGCAGAATGCATCCCCGGACTCAAGGAAAAAGCGCGGGAAAATGCAAGAGTGGCAGTCGAACTCATCTCGGGAGCAGAATCGCAAACTGGGCGATAGTGCAATTCTCCGGGCATGCACACAGCCATTTATCGAAGGTTCTCAAATAAAACCGCAGATTCCAGGAAATACGCCGGTGACCGGAAATGCATCCGGTAACCGGCTCTATGTGCATGCAAAAACGAGGATCCTCTCTGCCGTTTTATTCTGTTTCTTCCTTATTCCGTCAAAATCAAGATGAGGTATGTAGAAGGCTTCAAGCTCGTCGTGGAGCTTCTTTGCATTTGACAGCATTTCCACCGCCCGGTCGAGGAGCCGGTCAAATTCATGCTCATTAAAGCTGAGCTCTTTGCTAAGTTTCGATATCGCCCTTTCATCGAGATATTCCCTGAAGTCCACTTTCCTGATGGCACAAGCATCCGTGGGATGGTATTTTGACGATGTCGAAAATGCGGTATTGAGTTCAGGTATTATCAGGTGTTCAGGTTTTTCAGGATCAAAACCGCAGTAAAACACTTCAACGTCAAAGCCTCTTTCGACTGCCGCAGTTTTTATCCTCTCAAGCACGAGATCCGTTCCGGACCCGGGGAAACCCTCAAAAACGTAGATGTTGTCCAGTGTCATCAGATCATCCACATAACTGACCGGTCCGTCCGGTGTAATGGCGCTTGCGAACAGGCTGCGCTGCCTTCCTGGCCTGCCGGCGGGCGGGAACTCATCGAACAGCATTCCTGTGAACTCTCTCGCTATAGAGTTCAGCCCTGCTGTATCCATGGCGCTTCCATACAATACCGAACTGTCTTCATATATATAACAGGCTGCTTTAAGATACCTGTAAGCCCTCTGGAAAAAACTGCCTATTTCATTGCCGATCTTCATGATCTCATCCCTTTTTTCCACGAGAGCCGGACTGGACCAGAATTCGCCGAGGTTTATGATCTCATCGACGGCGCCAGGCACCTTCGGATCGATCACATGCGGAGCTGTGCCGTCCACCAGCGCCACTTTCAGCTTAGGTATCACGACAGCATCCAGGCTCCTGCTGTCGCTGGAGCAGTGCATATGTTCCGTATCATACCCTTGATCCGTCATGATCTCGGATATGTTTTTCATAAAGGTGCTTTTCCCTGTTCCGGGTCCGCCTTTGAGCACAAAGATCCTTCTGGCGTCCCTGTGGCTTATGATTTGGTCAAACCTGCTGAAAAAGCCTTTTGAGGTATTGCCGCCGGAAAACATGTTCCTGACTTTTCCCTTCTGCATCGGATCCCCTCCTGCCGGTCATCTGATTTATAATATGCCCGGTACTGTACATTGATACAGTCACGAAATTTGTATGGACTTTTTTGGTTCAGAGGTATATAATATGATATGAGCAAAATGTAATTACATAATAACAATTACAAGTTTATTATGATATGAGTAATTGAAACGAGGTAAGAGATGCTTTTCGGCGGCAACAAAACACTGAACAAGAATATACCTATCCCGCTGTATTACCAGCTCAAGACCATCCTGCTCGAGTATATCAGGGAAGAGCACAAGGACCTGGAAAAGCCCATCCCTACGGAAGTCGAGATCAGCGAGTATTTCGGTATCAGCAGGCCGACAGTGCGCCAGGCGATCAACGAACTCGTTGTCGAAGGTTACCTTTACAGGGTAAAGGCTAAGGGTACTTTCGTGTCAAAACCGAAAATAACGCAGGACTTCCTGCTGACACTCGACAGCTTCAACAACGAAATGAAAAAGAAGGGACTGGCACCTTCCACGAAAATCCTTGAAAAGGAAATCATAAAAAGCGACGAAAAAGTGGCCAAGACTCTTGGGCTCGAACCGGGTGCCGATGTTATAAAGCTTACGAGGCTCAGATTTGCAAACGATGAGCCGATAGTCTTCGTCATCACATATATTCCCTACAGCGTATGCCCGCAGATCATGCAGCACGACCTTGAAAATGAATCGCTGTACGAAATCATAGAAAGGGAAAGCGGCCGCCTGATATCCAATGCCATAAGGACACTGGAATGTATAACCGCGGGTGAATTCGAATCAAAGCTCCTGATGGTCGAAAAAGGCTCGCCGATCCAGTATTTTGAAAGCATCGTCCACCTGGAGGATGGCA
>JAKOPX010000107.1 GCA_029778665.1 Bacillota bacterium
ATAATGAAGGACCTGATCGGCAACCGCGCGGTCGAAAAGAGGTTTGCTGAAGCAACCAGTGAGATAAAGGAAGGCAAAGGCATCGCCGGGCCGATGAAAAGGCTTGGCATCTTCCCGCCGCTGCTCATCCACATGATAGTAGTGGGTGAGAACACCGGCGAACTGGACGAGATGCTGGGCCGGACAGCAGGCTTTTTCGATGAGGAGGTGGAGGAAGCGATAGAAAGAGCGGTGTCGCTGATAGAGCCCGCGATGATAATCATCATGGCAGTAGTAGTCGGCGTCATAATCCTGTCGGTGATGCTGCCCATGGTGAGCATTATGGAACACGTACAGTAAAGCAGGTAATTAAAATTATTAAAAATTATATATGGAGGGATGTCAAATGATTAAAGCTTTATGTAAGAAGTCCAGGGACAACAAGGGTTTCTCGCTTATCGAACTCATCGTCGTCATAGCCATCTTAGCCATATTGGCACTGATATTGGTGCCGAGATTTGGCGGTTTTACAAAAGACGCCAAGGAAGCAGCTGATAATGCTACAGCTAAAACTATTGAAACTGCAGTAATAGCATTAATTACGAACGGGAAATTAACATATACAGGTAATGATAAAGATGATGGAACCATTTATATCGAGAATGCTGCTGATGGTGGTGAGAGCCAAATTACAATGGAGCACGTAAAATTAGATAAAAAAGATTTGACAGATATGATAGGTAAAGCCATAAAAAGTGAAACAAAAGGTGGTTTCTTAGTAACTATATCACCTGATGGAAATGTAACCTGTGTACCGCATACAAAGCCGGCGCCGCCGCCGGCGCCGCAATGATTTTAGGCATATTTAAGATTCTTTACAACATTCCGGCCGCCGGCCTGGCGGCCGGGGCATACTGGTGCGCCCGTTGTGACGGGCGCAGCCGTATGCCTGAAAGGGGTCTTGAGGTATGAAAGCCCGGAAGAGGCTAGCTGCAACAAGTGAATTCACTGAAAGGAAAGTAAGTTGTCAGGATGGTTTCACCCTGGTAGAGATGCTTGTTGTCCTGATGATACTTGCCATCCTTTACACGGCAGCTTACCCCAGGATATCAGGTTACATGAAAATAAGCCGGGACCAGTATAGGGCAAACCACGAGTACATGGTGAACAAGGCACTGATGCAGTACTATGCGCTGACTGGCAGCCATTACATGATGTCGGGGCTGGCCGATACGACTTTGACGGATCCGCAGGCCACGGCGATGATAAATGACC
>JAKOPX010000009.1 GCA_029778665.1 Bacillota bacterium
ACGCGACGTTCGTGATAATACCTGCGCTGCTGACAAGCCCGGAGCAGGCTGAAGAACTGGTACGGCAGATGGAGGTCTATTACCTTGCCAACAGGGAGACCAACCTGTTTTTTGCGCTGGTCGGCGACTTCAGGGACGCATCCTCTGAAACGCTGGATACTGACGGGGCTATAACCGAAGCAGCGCTTGAAGCTGTCAGGGAACTGAATGAAAAATACTCCGGCGGCGGAAGACAGATCTTCTATTATTTACACCGCAGCAGGAAGTACAACAGTTCACAGGACAGATGGATGGGATGGGAAAGGAAAAGAGGCGCCATAATCGAGTTCAACAGGCTGCTGAGAGGCGCTCAGGATACGAGCTTCGGGATCATATCGGGCGATATGTCCGCCCTTCCGCACATCCGCTATGTAATAACGCTTGATGCTGATACATGCCTGCCGATGGGAGCGGCAAAAAGGCTGATCGGCGCAATGGCGCATCCCCTGAACAGGGCGGTCTTCAATGAAGCTACAGGAAAGGTCGAAGAAGGCTACGGCATATTGCAGCCGAGGATCAGCGTGAGCATACCCGGAGCCAACCGATCCCTGTTCACCAGGATATTTGCCGGCCAGGGAGGCATTGACCCGTATACGACCGCAGTGTCGGACATATACCAGGATATCTTTGACGAAGGCATTTTCACGGGCAAAGGCATATATGACGTCGATGTTTTTGCGGTTGCATTGCATGACAGTATCCCGGACAATACCGTGCTCAGCCATGACCTGCTGGAAGGCTGCTACCTAAGGGCCGGGCTGGTCAGCGACATCGAACTGGTGGACGGGTATCCAGGCAGTTACGGTTCCTATGCCGCGAGGCTCCACAGGTGGGTCAGGGGCGACTGGCAACTGCTTCCGTGGCTTGGCAGGCATGTCAGGGACAGGTCCGGGAACAGGGTCAGGAACAACATTTCGTGCCTTTCGAAATGGAAAATACTCGACAACATGAGAAGGAGCCTGCTGTCACCGGCACTGTTCGCCCTTTTTGTCGCCGGTCTCCTGTTCCTGCCCGGGAATGCTTTTGTCTGGACCGGCTTCGCCGCGGCAGTCGCCGCAGCACCGCTGCTCAACGGGCTGCTGAATTCCCTGTTGTCAGGCAGCTTCAGCTTTGCTGAAAGCAGGACGAAGACAGCGGTCATATCGGGCATGAAAGCCGCTGTATTACAGTCCGTCCTGATTTTCATGTTTATACCGCACCAGACATACCTGATGCTTGATGCCGTGATCCGCACCCTTTACAGGGTGGTGTTCTCGCATAAAAACATGCTTGAATGGGTCACGGCGGCGGACACCGAGGCAAGGTCCAAAAACAGCCTTCCGGGCTATTTCAGGAAGATGTGGTTCTCAGTGCCTTCATCACTGATTTGTCTGCTCTCCGCTGCGGCTAATCCGCAAAGGAACCCGGCGCCGGCCATTGGAGCGGCTTTGGCATGGCTTGCAGCTCCGGTCGCTGCATACCTGATAAGCAGGCCGACTGCCAGGAAGCAGAGCAGGCTCAGGGATGAGGACATTGCAATGCTCAGGAGGCTGTCAAGGAAGACCTGGAGGTTTTTTGAGGATTTTTCGGCCGAGGAGGACAATTATCTCCCTCCTGACAACCATCAGCTGGACCCGCCGAAGGGAACGGCGCACAGGACGTCCCCGACCAATATCGGCCTGCTGCTGCTTTCGGTGCTCTCCGCCCACGACCTTGGATATATCAGTGCAGACGGGCTGGCTGCAAGGACGGGCAACATCGTCAGTACGCTTGAGAAGATGGAGAAGTGGAAGGGTCACCTGTACAACTGGTATGATACGAGGACCCTTGAGATCCTGAGGCCCAGGTATGTTTCCACCGTGGACAGCGGCAACCTGGTGGGTTACCTGATGGTGCTCAGGGAAGGGCTGACGGAATACCGGGGCAAAAGAGTGCCGTGCATTGCTGCTGCTGAAGGATTGCAAGATACGGTTTCCATCATATGCAGCGAAGTCAGGAGCGGCGCAAAATCCGGAACAGGCATCGGCACAGATGCCCGCATGGGCGAAAGTATGCATAAACGGGCGGAAAGCGGGTACAGCGACGCCCGGAAAGGAACGAACGGGGGACCGGCAGACAGGACAGCCGATGGAACGGCGGCCGGGAAATCAGGCGGTATGTTTAGCTTAATGGTCAGTGAAATGGAACGGGATGCCCGCGACATACTGTCGAACCTGTCCGCCGAAGGGGATTCAGATGTCAGGGTATGGGAGACCGGGCTCAGGGCGCTGGCTTCCTGGACCGGAAGGATGCGGCAGGCTGTGCTGTATCCGCAGGACATTGAAAATTTGCAGGACGCAAAAAAACCGGATGGAGTAAAAGGCCCGGATGGCATGGAAAACCGTGACAGTGTGAAAAATGCAGAGGGCATGGAAAATCCGGATGACGGCTGGATCGGCAGGCTTGATGCAATGATCGGCGAATTCACGCAGGAACTGTACTCATATTATCCGTTGCTGCGCCTGCCTGGTTCTGCCGAATACATCGGCCGGTTCGATGCTGCGCTCGCAGGGGAGCTGTTTGTCCCGGCGTCGCCTGACGAACTTCTTGCACGATACAGGAAAGCGGAAGCAGCCCTCATGGCCGGATCAGCGCCTGGTACCGTGAAAGAAGGAGCGGCCAGTGGTGATGTGGACGACGGACCGGCGCCTGTTTCCGTAAAAAGCGGATCACTGCCGTGGAACGCAGCAGGCACGGCAGATGATACGGCTGAGAAAAAGAAGGCGAAAGATGAAGGGGCTGCGATGAAAGATGATACGGCAGAATCAGATGCTCTGCACGTGCAGGTGCTGGACCTGCTGGCACAGGGCATCAGGCATATAGAGGAAATGACGGGCAGGTATGATGACCTGATCCGGAGGATCTCCGAAATCGTCGACAGGACCGAGTTCGCACCGCTCTTTGACAGGAAGCGGCTCCTGTTTTCGATCGGTTACAATGCCGAAGAAGGGCGCCTGAGCAAGTCATATTACGACCTGCTCGCATCGGAGGCAAGGCAGGCCAGCTTCATTGCAATAGCAAGGGGCGAGGTGGACCGGAAGCACTGGATGCGCCTCGGAAGGAAGATGACCGCGGCCGACGGCGGCATGGGGCTTGTCTCGTGGACCGGTACGATGTTTGAATACCTGATGCCGGCTCTCATAATGCGCAGCTATGAAAACACGGTCCTCGACGAAACCTACTCATTCGTTGTCAAAATGCAGAAGAAATACGGAAGGCAGCGCAATATCCCGTGGGGGATCTCCGAGTCGGGATACAGCGCGCTGGATTTCAGGCTGAATTACCAGTACAGGGCTTTCGGTGTACCAGAGCTTGGGCTGAAGCGCGGGCTCGCCAATGACATGGTCACAGCGCCTTATGCATCGCTGCTTGCCCTGACGAAAGATCCTGCTGCTGTTGCTGAAAACCTGAGGGAACTTCAGAAGCTGGGGATGGAAGGCACATACGGATTTTACGAGGCAGTCGATTTTACGCCTTCACGGCTTGACAAAAACAGCAGGTTCAGCATAGTGAAGAGCTACATGGCGCATCACCAGGGCATGAGCCTTGCTTCGCTGAACAACTTCTTCAACCGGGATATCCTCCAGAAGCGGTTCCACAACATACCGGTGATCCGTTCGGCAGAGCTGCTGCTGCAGGAAAAAATGCCGGAAAGGATACTGTATGCAAAAGAATACAGGGAAGAACGCGCAGGCCGGGTCAAACGCACGGAACATGCTGAAGGCATGGCGATACGGACTTACGGAATGCCGAAACACCTTCCGCCAAATGTACATTTGCTGTCAAACGGCGAGTATACTGTCATGATAACCGACGGGGGTTCAGGATACAGCAGGGCGGGAGCAATCGCCGTCAACAGGTGGGTGCCTGACTATTTTGAGAAAAAAGGCTTCTACATCTTCATACAGAATGTAAATTCCAACACTGCCTGGTCGGCTACCAGCGAGCCGTATGGACAGGAGCCTGAAAAATACAGGGTGGTGTTTTCGCCTGACAGGGCGGAATTCATAAGGAGAAACGGCAACATAGAGTCTCGCCTCGAGGTAACTGTATCGCCCGAGGACAATGCCGAAGTCAGGAGGATAACACTGACGAACCACAGCGAGCATTCAAGGATAATCGAACTGACCAGCTATTTTGAGGCCGTGGCAGGTCCGTGGCAGGAAGACGCTGCACACCCTGCGTTCAGCAAGCTGTTCGTCAGGACGGAATATGTCAGGGACCACAAGTGCCTGCTGGCTGTCAGGAGGCCCAGGAAAGAAGGGGAGAAACCGGTCTGGCTTGTACATGCCATG
>JAKOPX010000108.1 GCA_029778665.1 Bacillota bacterium
CCGCCGATGCTGTTGAAATATCCGAATTTGCCGCTGTCAAGGCCGATCAGCAGGCTGAACAGTATCCTCTGGACCCTTGTAGCCGTATATCGCCTGGTTGCTATACTGTTGACCAGTTCTTCATATGTGCCTGATTTTTCGGCAGCCAGCCTGATCCTGTTCTCAAGGCCGGCTTCCATGTACGGGAGTTTCCTGAGTTCCTCGGCGGACGTGCGTCTGATCAGCGATATGATCGTGGACCCGAAACCAGAGGGAAAAACGGGGCCTCTTCCGAGCTCGATCTCACGCTCCAGCACGGAAAGAGCCTCTGTGGGCATGGAGGACTTGATGAGCTTTTTTGCATACCACCACTGGTTGACACTGATGATCTTTCTGATGGATGTGGCGCTGCTGAATTTGCCGCTGAGTTCCGTCGAGTTGTAACTGCTGCCGATCCTGTTTATCGTGACAGGCTGTATTTTGCTGCCTAGGCGGATCAGCGCCTTGAGATATTCCACGCCCAGGATGTCGTTCGAGCTTTTCATCAGCCGGGTAAGCCGGTCTTTGCCGAATTTGCCCCGAAGATAGGCCGACAGGGCTTTCTGCCTTGCAGCAGGAAAAGAAAGGCCTGCTGAAAGCTGGTCCTTAAGCAGGGGCTTGTATTCTTCGGGTTCGTCTGCAAGTATTGAGGCAATAGCCTGAAGGCCTTCGATGTCGCCCGATTCGCTGCCGAAACACATGAAGTCGACGGCTCCCAGGCTGTCGAGCAGCCTGACGGCGCCGAACGCGAAGTATTCGGCACTGCCCATGGCATAGGCAACCGGAAGTTCGATCACCAGGTCCGCTCCGGCGAGCAATGCCATTTCAGCGCGGGCCCACTTGTTTACTACTGCGGGTTCTCCACGCTGGGTGTAATTGCCGCTCATCACGATCACGACGCAGTCAGCCCCGGTCACACTGCGGGCGGACTGGAGGTGATAAAGGTGCCCGTAATGTAATGGATTGTATTCAGCTGCAATCCCGACTACTTTCATCCGATCCTCCCGGCACGCATCCGTTACCCTCATCATGGCAGGTCGATGAGGCCTTCCCTGTACTTAGACAAGTAATTCACGCAGAAATCATCCTTGCCCAGCAGTGCTTCCGTCGCATAGATGAAAGCCATCAGCCTGCCGTCCAGCGGATCCAGTATGGCGGAGTCCAGTCCGCAGGTCATAGCCGCTATCAGAAAAGCCTGGTTTATGACTTTCCTTGCCGGCAAACCGAAGGATATGTTGCTCAGGCCGCATGTAATGTGAACTTCGGGGAATTCGGACCGGACACGTCGGATCGTCTCAAGGACAACTGTTCCGTAATGCGACCCGGTGCCTATCGGCCTGACCATGGGATCGATGAAGATATCGGATATGTCCACGCCTTTTGCTGTAAGCCCGGTAATGAGCCTGTCAGCAATAGCGACCCTTTCTTCCGTCGTTTCAGGCATGCCGCTGTCGTCCATGCACAGTGCGATCACCCTTGTTCCGTATTCGAGCACGAGGGGCAGGACCGAATCATATCTTTCCCTTTCGAGCGTTATGGAGTTGATTATGGGTTTAGCCCTGACAACCCTGAGAGCTCTTTCCAGAGCAGCGGCATTCGGCGAATCGAGCGAAAATGGTGCATCGACAGCTTCCTGCGCTGTTTTCGCAAGCCATTCCAACTTCTCGGGTTCGTCTTCGACAAACATCCCTGCATTCAGGTCGATGTACATAGCGCCCGCATCTGCCTGCTTTTTTGCCATGTCATGCACGAAAGAAGCGTCACGGGACTCGATGGCAGCCCTTGCTGCTTTATTTGTGCTGTTAAGTTTTTCTCCGATGATGATCATAACTGTGTCCATCCTTTCATGACAGTGTGTGCCGGCCGGCTCCGGGCCGGGAATGTTTCCCGGATCGTTTGCTCCTGACACCCTGATCCGGGCTTTGACAGCTCTGCGCGGTTTTTCGACTAGAAGCATCTGAACACTGCCTATTTTTCAGGAATTATATCATCGAATACGACCGGTATCATGCCTTTGAATGCTTCAAGGAGAGGGACAGCGATTTCTCTCATCTGCGGATGTGATGCGGCTGAGGTCCTCATCCTGAAAAAATGCCTCCATTCCCTGAGGTTCATCGTCATAACGATTTCAGTCTTCAGGCTGTTTGGCAGGACTGCCCGTGCTTCTTCCGGCGAACGGCCTGCCTCAAGCAGCTGAAAATAGCAATTTTCGGCTGTTTTCATCGCCTTCAGCCATATATGATCCGGATGGGCCGGCTCATCCCGAAGGATATCATCCAGTTCTTCGGGGCTGTATTTTGTCCAGTCTTCCGAACACCATGAAGGCTGGATGAATGTAAGCTGACTGCCGAATTTGCTTTTGGAATAATTGCAGTACCGGGTAGACTCCTGGGCGTATGAAGCGATCCGGTGCCGGACTATTTCATGGGATACTCCCCTGTCGCAGACGGCTTTTACAGAAATCGAAAAATGCTCGATGACGGATTCGTGCCCACGGGACAGGATCATCCTGACAAAATCAACAGCCGATGTATCCGTGATCCTGTCTTCGGACTTGTAACACGTCCTGCCGGCAAGCTCAAGCATTTTCAGGACTTCCATCCCGTGCACCCTTTTCAGTATTTCAAAATGAGGTTTTATTATTTTCATGGAATGTTCTCCTTTATGCCATGCAAATCATGGAGTGCGGCGAATATGAGCCGTTTTTCCATAGCGCTGTTCAGTCACTTGAATACTTCAGCGTATACCTTACATATTATACCCCAGCATTTGGCTGCAAACAAGAAATATATGCCGATCGCGGGCGGCTTTGCAGCGGCGGAAAGGCGCATTCCTGAAATGAGGGATGGGGCATGCACCGGGTCAGCCCGGCAGATAGAAAACGGAGCCCCCATATTGTATAATTTACAGTAACGGCATGCAAAAACTGTTGAAACGGCATGCCTGACCTGGGCAGAAAGTATACGGGAGTTAAATCCCGGCCGGAAAGGGCCGGTTTGGGCTGAACGGAAGGAAGGGGGAGAAGATGGGAAGGATCGCTGTAGTTGTAATAAACGGTGCGACACGGGAATTCGACAGGGAATATCATTATCTTGTCCCCGAAGAGTTCCGCGACAGCCTTGAAGCGGGGATGAGGGTAATCGTTCCGTTCGGGAAGGGAAACAGGCCGAAGGAAGGTTATGTCATCGGTTTTGCCGATGATTCGGAGTTCAGCGGACTAAAAGAAATAAAAAATGTGATCGACAGCAGGCCGGTACTGGTGCCGTCCCAGATCGACCTTGCCGTCTGGATGAAACGCCGGTATTTCTGCACTTACAGCCAGGCCTTCAGATGCATGCTGCCGCCAGGTATCGATGTGAGGAGCCTTCAGGTGGTCGAACTGGCTGTCGGAGTCAGCGTCGGGGACGGGGATCCTGCTGTTGAAACATGCCGCAGGCTTACACCGGGCAAAAAGATCATTATCGACCTGCTAAGGTCAAACGACGGCTGTGTGGAATATGACGAACTGAAAAAACTGTACGGCAGGAGAAGCAATTTCGGCAGGAATATAAGGGAACTTGAAGAAGAGGGAATAATCAGGATAACAGAGCAGTATTCGACCGGGGCCAGGGCGAAGACAATACGGGCGGCGTGCCTGGCCATGCCACCGGAGGAAGTCGCTGCGGATATCGAGACGGGTGTCATTAAAAGGATACAGCATATCCGGGTGCTCGAAATGCTCCTGGAGAATGAATGCATTGCGGTACAGGATCTTTTAAGGTTTGCCGGTGTTTCAGCTTCCGTGCTTGATACGCTGAGCAAATACGGGTACATAGATTTTGTGGACATTGAGGTCAGGAGGGACCCTCTGAAACACAGGGAAGTGGAACCGACGGAGCCCCTGGAACCTACCCGCGGGCAGAGACCGGTGCTGGAAAACATCAAAGCCCTTATCGACAGAGGGGGATTCCATGAAGTGCTGCTGCACGGAGTCACGGGAAGCGGGAAGACGGAAGTCTATCTGCAGCTTATCCGGCACGTGCTGGACAAGGGCAGGGAGGCGATAGTGCTCGTGCCGGAGATATCGCTGACGCCCCAGATGGTGGACCGCTTCAGGGGAAGGTTCGGTGACCGGGTGGCCGTGATGCACAGCAGGCTGTCTCCCGGTGAAAGATACGATCAGTGGAGGCTGATCCGGGATGGAGGAGTTAAGGTCGTCATCGGTGCGAGGTCAGCAATATTCGCACCGTTCGACAGGCTTGGACTCGTTATTATCGATGAAGAGCATGAGCCCACATACAAATCCGAGATAACTCCGAAATACTCCGCCGCCCAGGTGGCGGCAAGAAGGTGCATGTACAGCGGCGCGGTGCTGCTGTATGGATCCGCGACTCCTTCGGTCGGCACATACTACCGGGCCATGGAAGGCAGGATCGGGCTGGCTGTGATGAAAGAGAGGGCCAACGAGATGGTGCTGCCAGAAGTGATGATGGTCGATATGAGGAAGGAGCTGGAACTTGGCAACAGGACGATATTCAGTTCACTGCTCTCTGCCGAAATCGAAAAGAATATCGCCAGCGGCCAGCAGACCATGCTTTTCCTGAACAAAAGGGGATATGCTTCCTTCGTACTGTGCAGGAGCTGCGGCATCAGCCTCAGGTGCAGGCACTGCAGCATAACGATGACCTATCATGCAGCGGACGACCGCCTCATATGCCATTATTGCGGTTTTACGGTAAAGATGCCTCAGGCATGCCCTAACTGCGGCAGCAGCCATATACGGCAGTTCGGCACGGGCACCCAGAAAGTCGAGGATGAACTGCGCAGGCATTTCCCCGGGGCTTCCGTCATCAGGATGGATATGGATACCACTACCGGGAAACACTCACATGAGGAGATACTGGACAGGTTCCGCAATGAGAACATCAATATACTCATCGGGACGCAGATGATAGCAAAAGGCCATGACTTCCCGAATGTCACGCTGGTTGGGATACTGGCGGCGGACAGCATGCTCGGCATCGATGATTTCAGGGCCCAGGAAAGGACGTTCCAGCTGCTTACCCAGGTGGCCGGCAGGGCCGGGAGAGGTGAAGTGCCGGGCAGAGTCATCATACAGACATACAATACCGAAGATTACAGTATTACTGCTGCAAGCCGGCATGATTATGAAGCCTTTTTCAGGCAGGAACTGCAGATCAGGAGGAGGCTGTGCTATCCGCCATTCACGCATATTGCAATGGTTGTCGTAAGTTCCGTGAATGACAGGCTTGCACTTGCAAAAGCAAGGGATGTATATAATTTCCTTGCGGCCAGGCTGGACAGGGATGCAGGGGATGAAATGCTGCCCGGACCTGTACGGGCGCCGCTGGCCAGGCTCAGGAACCGCTACAGGTGGAGGGTGCTGGCGAAGTGTGGTTCAATGAGCAGGCTTTGCTCGATACTGTCAAGGCTGACGGACCATTTTACGAAAAACAGGGGCGGCGATGTGGACATAAGCATCGACATCGACCCGGTCAGCATGATGTGAACCGGTCCGGCATGGCGGCTGAGTTTTATTGCAGTGCATATGCCTGTTTGATATAATGATTTGGATGGTAACCTTTAATTAAATTATTATAAGATCAACACAACGGGCACATGCCGAAACTGCTGCCGGTCCAGGTTTTTGGAGGAGCATGGCGGATACCGGCATAAAGCCCGGGATCGGGAGTGGATGTATGGCTATAAGGAATATAAGGAAAGAAGGAGACGAGATCCTGAGAAAGAGGGCTCGTGAAGTGACGGAAATAAACGACAATATACTTATACTGCTCGACGATATGGCAGATACTATGTACGAGGCAAACGGGGCAGGCCTTGCCGCGCCGCAGGTGGGTGTGCTCAGAAGGGTCGTGGTCATAGATATCGGGGAAGGCCTGGTGGAACTGATTAACCCTGTCATCAAAAAACAAAGCGGCAAACAGACCACGGTCGAGGGCTGCCTCAGCATACCCGGCGTATGGGGTGAGGTAGAACGCCCGGCCAAAGTCGTGGTGGAAGCGCTGAACCGCCGCGGCGAAAAGATCACGATAGAGGGCGAGGGCTACATGGCCCAGGCCCTGTGCCATGAGATAGATCATCTGGACGGGATCCTTTTCACAGACAAGGTGATCCGCTTCCTCGACGAAGAAGAACTTGAAATCATGGAGCATGAGTCATGAGAATAGTATTCATGGGGACACCGGATTTTGCCGTGCCCTGTCTCGAGGCACTTGTCAGAAACGGGCATGATGTGGCGGCCGTCGTTACCCAGCCCGACAAGCCTGTGGGGAGGAGCCAGAGCGTTCCGAAGCCGCCTGCGGTCAAGGAGGCTGCCATAAGGCTCGGCATCAGCAATATCCTGCAGCCTGAGAAGATCAGGACACCTGAGTTTGCTGAAACGCTCAGGAGGCTTGAGCCTGATGTCATAGTAACGGCCGCTTACGGAAAGATACTGCCGAAAACCATACTTGACATACCCAGGCACGGGTGCATAAACGTGCATGCGTCGCTGCTGCCGAAGTACAGGGGGGCTGCCCCGATACAGTGGGCCATTATCAACGGTGACAGCAAGACAGGTGTCACCACGTTTTTCATGGATGAAGGCATGGACACCGGAGATATCATCCTTATGAAGGAGACGGAGATAGATCCTGACATGAATGCACAGGAGCTGTTCGACCGTCTCAAGGTCCTTGGAGCCGAAGTGCTTACCGAGACCCTGGAAGCCATAGGGAACGGGACGGCCACAAGGACGCCGCAGGACCATTCGAAAGCGACGTATGTGACGATGATGACGAGGGAGACCGGGCTGATAGACTGGAGCAAAAGCGCTGCCGAGATACATAACCTGGTCAGGGGCACGGATCCGTGGCCCGGAGCCTATACGTTCTACAGGGGAAAAAGGCTCAAGATATGGAAGACGGCTGTCTGCCGGGACCAGGACATACTTTCGGCAGCCGACGGCAGGGATGCCAGGCCGGGCACATTGCTCAGGCGCCTTAAGCAAGGCCTGATCGTTGCGACAGGCAACGGGTTGCTGACCATTAAGGAACTCCAGTTTGAAAACGCGAGAAGGATGAGTGTTGCCGAGTGCGGCCACAACATGGATGAGGGTGAAGTGTTCGGATAAACGGCGCTGCCTGCAGTGCCAGGTCTGCGCCTTTTTTTATTTTCCGGGTTTGGTTCAGTATATTGACATAAATGCCTGAAGTTTGTGATTTGCATTTACCGGACTGAGATATCTGCACCCGGCTGCGCTTCCGTGGCCGGAAACGGACCGGCAGCCGGGTGCAGAGGCAACAGGCGCTGTTACCAGGATGATCGACAGATGATAAAGTGTGATACTGCAAGAGAAGCTGCGTTGAAAATTTTATATGAAGTAAATGAGCAAGGTGCTTATTCAAATATAGCGCTGAATAAGCACCTCTCCTCCCACGGCTTTTCCGGAAGGGACAGGGCTTTCATAACGGAACTCGTATACGGCGTGATCAAATGGAAGCTTACGCTGGACAGGACGATAGCTGCATGTTCGGATATAAAAATGGAGAGGCTGTCTCCGTGGATAAAGAACGTTCTTCGCCTGGGAGCCTACCAACTGCTGCACATGACCAAAGTGCCTCCTTCTGCGGCAGTCAATGAGAGCGTCAAACTAGCCCGCAGGTACGGGCATAAAGCCTCTGCCGGATATGTCAACGCAGTACTGAGGAATATCGCGGGAGGCGGCGGGAAGGAGATCTTCCCAGACAGGGAGGAGGATCCTGTCGGGTATCTTTCGGTCAGGTATTCTTATCCCAAATGGATGGCCGAAAAGTTTACCGGACTGTTCGGGGAAGAGTTTGCAGAAAGCCTGATGGAGGCGGGCAATGCTGTACCCGATCTTGCCGTAAGGGCCAACACGCTGAAGACAAGCGCCGAAGGCCTGATCGGGGCGCTGAAAAACGAGGGAGTAGAAGCGTTGCCCGGGAAATATGTAAGTGAAGCAGTCGTCATAAAAAGCCATGTATCAGTAGCAGAACTGGAAGCTTACAGGAAAGGGCTCTTCCAGGTGCAGGACGAGGGTTCCATGCTGCCTGCGCTGGCGCTGGCGCCCCAGCCGGGCGAAAAGGTGCTCGACGCATGCAGTGCGCCCGGGGGGAAAGCTACTCACATGGCCCAGCTGATGCGCAACCGCGGGCTGATAACTGCGATGGACATACACGAGCACAAGCTGAGACTGATCGAAGAAGCAGCAGGCAGGCTCGGAACTGATATAGTAAGAACTGAACTGCATGATGCGACGATACCGGTACCGGAGCATGAAGGAGCATATGACAGGGTACTTCTGGATGCTCCTTGCTCAGGTCTGGGAATAATAAGAAGAAAGCCTGATATCAAGTGGGCAAAGGAGAACAGGGACTTAAGGAGCATCATGCAATTGCAGCGCCGGCTGATGGACAGCGTTTCAAAAGCCGTAAGGCCCGGCGGAGTGTTGGTTTACAGCACATGTACGCTGCTTCCGGAAGAAAACGAAAGCGTTGTAAAGGATTTTCTGAATGAAAACGATGAGTTTTATGAGGATGACATCACTCCGTTTCTGCCGCCCGGGCTTGCGATACACGCCAGGGGCGGAATGCTGCAGGTTTATCCGAACAGGGACGGAACAGACGGCTTTTTCGTGGCAAGACTTGCAAGGAAGGTGAAATAGC
>JAKOPX010000010.1 GCA_029778665.1 Bacillota bacterium
GAAAATCTTGTACCGCTGCACCTGATCCCGTGCGGGAGAAAGGCCCGGGTCATGAAACTCGTGTCGACGGGAAATGAGAGAAGGAGGATGCTGGATCTCGGCCTGATCGCGGGTACCCGCGTCGAGTCGCTGCTGAAAAGTCCATCCGGCGATCCCACGGCATACGAGATAAGAGGAGCGGTCATAGCGCTTCGTTCCGAAGAAGCATCGAAAATTCTCGTTGAAATGCTCTGAGCCGGCGGCAGCCTTTTGCCTGCTGCCCGGCAGCCGGCTCAGTTTCCCGCCCGCGCATATTTCCCGGTGAGCTTTCGTCTTCAGAGAATTTACACCCACCAATGGGTCCAGTCTGTAATCTAGCAGTTCCAATAACATGTCATGTTAATAATCCGCCGCATCTCAGCCGCAGATCCTGGTTTCAGTGTCTGTCTGCCTGTTTGCCCTGCTGCCGCACCTCCGTCCACTCCCGTCAGTATCCGATCTGCCTCCGGAACCCTGCCTCAGTATCCTCAGGTAATGGTTGGCCTCACGCAGCACATGGTCGCCGAGCAGAGGTACCGCTATGGCCTTTATGCTGCAGTTCAGCAGGCCCTCGGTGCCTGCATTCTTGAAATCCCTGATGCCGGCAGTGGCATCAATGCTTTCCCTTGTCATTCCGGGCAGCAGAGCAGCCTGTTCGGATGCCGCAATGGCTTTCCTGGTCAGTTCGGCGAACTCGTTGCCGAAATCATTGGCGGTGTTGATCAGCTCTCCTTCGGTAGGATCCAGGAGGCCTCTGATAAACAGCGCATGCTCTCCCATGATCCTGTTCCAGAAAATCTCCTGTCCGGCCAGTTCATTGGCGCTGCCCACACTTTCCCTGTTCTGCAGCCTGTTGAGCGTCCTGAGGTACAGTTTGGCCTCCCTGAGGATATGGTCCAGCAACAGCGGATAATTGAGCGTGAACAGCCTGCAGGCAAGTACATTGCTCAGTATCTTCGTCTTGAAATTGATCAGCGCCGTTGCAAGTACGATCGCCCTGTTGTTGAGGTTGAACACCCTCCCCTCCAGCAGCGGTGACGCAAGATTCCCGCTGTTTCCGGCAAGGCCTTCTTCCATCTGGGTCAGCCTGAAGTTGATGGGAATCCCGGTGTAGAACTGGGTTGCTCTTTCCGCCGCAAGAGTATGGGGCGTGACGAATTCTCCTGATTCGACCGAAGCCCGGCTCACCACTCCGTTGGACAGCGAGATCGTCTCGGCCAGCAGCATTTCGAACTGGTTTTTCAGCATGTCGGCTTCACGGGCCAGATCGGCGTCTTTCGGGGTAAACGCTCCCTCGATGAAAATAGCGTGCTCTTTTGCGATCCTGGCAAAAAACAGGTTGAGTTCGAGCGAAAGCCGGATGTATTCTTCTCTTGAAATCATGAAATATCACCCTTTACAAAAAAATGCATTAGAAAACCCAGCACATTACATAATATGGCTGGGTTACATAAAGAGTGATAATTCAGAATATGGTAAACTAAACGGAATGCGCGTATTTCAATACCCCAACTCTTCGCCTACTATAATTACCTTGATACGGCCCTTGACCCTCTGGTACCCCGACACCACGTAACTGCAGCAAATACGCTGCGGGCTGCCGCATCCGGCAGCCATGCCGGTTTCCCCCTGTGCCAGCGACATGCATTCACCTTTTTCCCTGCAGTATGTCTGGCAGCCAAGCCTTACGGTATTGGCAGGCGCTGCGGTCCTCTTTACCCTGTCTATGGCTTCATCTATATCCTTGACGATCTTGTTGTATCCTGCGACGATAATGACCGATTTCGGTCCGTAACAAATCGCAGCCACCCTGTTGCTGTTTCCGTCCACGTTATACAGTTCGCCGTTCTCAGTGATCGCATTGGTGCTGCTTATATATGTGTCAGCAAAAAACGATTCCCTGTATATTTTTTCTATGTCCTCACGGGACAGTCCATCCTGATAGCGGTCCAGGAAACGGTAGCTGCCAGAACGGAGAAGGTCGATGATGCCGCATTCGAACAATGTCATGGAACCTCCCACGGCAACAGTCTGCCCTTCGCTCATCAGCTCCCTTACCTTGTCCGCGACGTCGGCTTTGCTTTCAACATAATAAGCCTGCATATTGTTCTTCTCAAGGTTCTTAATCGTTTTTTCGATCCTTTTTTCGATGATGGTCTTCAGGTTGCTGTCCATAAGCCCTCAACTCCCCGTCCGGAAATATTATGCCGGTGCGTTTGCACCTTACCGGTACGTCCGCACCTTACCTCTATAAATTATAACATGAGTCCACCTGAAAGGTTATCGTTCTGTGAGAATTTCTCCGGCAAAACGAAACCGGCGCCGGCCCTCCCGAATGATCGGGAAACGACCGGCGCCGGTCCCGGCTTATTGGTCCATGTGTCCGCGGCAGACCAGCCGCAACATCTTGATTTACCAAACCTATATACTGCTGAGTGGATCCAATGCAGTGAGACAAATACCGATGATTATTCGACAGTCAGCACCACTACAGACTTCGGCGGCATCACTATCCTGAGCGCGCCGTTTTTCAGTTCGGCCCCGTTGAATTCCGCAGGCTTGACGTTCTCCGGAGCGCCGAACGTGTTATGCGCATTCATCGCAGATGCAGTCAGAATGGTGCCGCTGACACTGGAAGCATTCCTGCCGCGCAGCTGGCAGTCGATTTCGGCTTCCTTTTCGTGGCTCAGGTTGCAGATAGAGATATGTATTTTGTTGTCCTTGTCTATCGATGCCGAAGCGCTGACCTGCGGGATCGTATTGCCGCCGAAGCGATAATCTTCGTTTTCCAGTGCTATCGGCAGCAGGTCCGCCTCCTGGTGCACCTTGTACATGTCGAATACGTGGTATGTGGGCGTCAGTACCATCTTTTCGCCCTCTGTCAGTATGATGGCCTGCAAAACGTTGACCATCTGTGCTATATTCGCCATCTTCACCCTGTCGCAGTGGTTGTTGAAAATATTGAGGTTGATGCCGGCCACCAGTGCGTCCCTCAATGTGTTCTGCTGGTACAGGAAGCCCGGGTTGGTGCCAGGTTCCACGTCATACCATGTTCCCCATTCGTCTACGATCAGGCCGACCCTCTTCTCCGGGTCATACTGGTCCATGATCACCGAATGGCGTGTCACCAGTTCCTCCATGAACAGAGTCTTCCTGAGCGTTTCGAACCATTCAGCCTCGTCGAAATCCACAGCCGAGCCTTTTGCGTTCCAGTCGCCGGGAACCGTGTAGTAATGCAGGCTCAGCCCGTCCATCATGTTGCCGGCCTCCCTCATCAGGACCTCTGTCCACCGGTAATCTCCGGAGTTTGCTCCGCAGGCGATCTTATATATCCTGTTCCCGCCGAAATTCCTGATGTATGTCGCATACCTGCGGTATTCATCCGCATAATACTCGGGCCGCATATTGCCGCCGCATCCCCAGTTCTCGTTTCCAACGCCGAAGTACGTCAGCTTCCAGGGCTCCTCTCTCCCGTTGGCTCTCCTGAGGTCGGCCATCGGTGATTTACCGTCAAACGTTATATATTCTACCCACTGCTGCATCTCCCTCACGGTGCCGCTGCCTACGTTGCCGCATATGTAAGGTTCGGCGCCGATAAGCTCACACAGCCTCATGAATTCATGTGTCCCGAAATGATTGTTTTCCGTAACGCCGCCCCAGTGCGTATTGATCATCGTCGGGCGGCTCTCATAAGGGCCTATGCCGTCCATCCAGTGGTACTCATCAGCAAAGCACCCTCCGGGCCAACGCAGGACCGGTATCTTTATGGCCTTCAGCGCCTCGATGACATCATTGCGGATTCCGTCTGTATTTGGA
>JAKOPX010000109.1 GCA_029778665.1 Bacillota bacterium
CTGCACATCCGCGCTCTCTGCCAGGGCATTGGCATTGTCGATGTACTTTCCCCATATGAACGCGGTGATTGGCTGAAGGATGCTCAAGATCACGGCAAGTCCCAGGTAGATGCCGCACATCAGTTTTGCGGATGAGAAGACGTATCGGAAAAGCCTTGTAAGGTATGAAAACTTCGGCGGATTTTCTTTCAGGATGTCCCTTTCGAAGACGGCCGTATTGTCGTCATGCTTGATCTCATAACCGGGCTTTTTTTCTCCGGCAATACCGGTCATACTTTTACTGTTTTCTCCGGCCTGCCTTTGCCTTTTCTTATATCTTTTTCAGCACAGCTTTTGCTGCGTTTTCTGTTCTCTTCCGCTCCGGTCCCCGTTTCGAGCAAAATTTCGGTTTCAGCTGCAACCGCGGCCTCAGCCTCAGCCTTGATCTCCATTTCTTCCCTTTTCTTCTCAGGCATTCGCGGACACCTCCTTCCCGTTGCGCCTGTACCATTGTTTCTGCGCATTGAACATCCGGGAATAGATGCCGTCCATCTGCATCAGTTCCTCATGTGTGCCCGACTCTGCGATCCTGCCGTCGTGGATGACGAAGATCCTGTCGGTTATCATCGTGGAACCAAGCCTGTGCGTGATAAATATTGCCGTTTTATTTTCGACCATGTCGGCGAACTCCTGGTAAAGCTCGGCTTCGGCAACGGGATCGAGCTGCGAGGTCGGCTCGTCCAGCAGCAGGATTGGCTTGTCCCCCATAAATGCGCGTGAGATCGCTATCCTCTGCCACTGGCCGCCGGAAATGTCTACGCCGCCCTCAAAATCCCTTCCGAGCAGCGTATCATATCCTTTTTCGAATTTCCCGGCAAACTCATGGGCTTTGCCTTTCATTGCGGCCTTTTTGATTTTTTCTTCGTTCCCGATTTCGTCGATATCACCGATACCGATATTTTCCCTTATGGTGATGCTGTATCTCGGGAAGTCCTGGAACACCGGACCGAATATTTTGGTACGGACGCTCAGGGGGTAGTCGTTCAGGTTTTTGCCTCCGACCAGTATCTCGCCCTTATCCGGTGTGAACAGGCCCAGCAGCAGCTTTATCATGGTCGTCTTTCCCTCGCCGTTTTCGCCAACGACAGAAGCCTTTTCGCCGTTTTTTATCCTGAATGTCAGACCCTTAAGTATGTATTTGTCGGTGCCGGGGTATTTGAACCAGACGTCCCTGAACTCGATGTCAAAGGTATCCGGCAGTTCAGTTTCGGTTCCTTCGGGTTCATCAGACAAGTCGAAGAACTTATCATAATACTCGTATGTGTTTATATGGAATCCCGACCATTTGAAAAAGCCGGCGACACTGTTGAGATTACCGTACAGTTCTCCAAAAACCAGGTTTGTCATTGAAATGAACAGCCCTACGGTAATATGGCCTTTTATGAATAAAACGAGCAGGATGGCCACATTTACGATAGAACCGATTTTTGTAATGTTGCCGCCCATCAGTATTTTTTTCAGGTTCCTGAAAAAATACCACTCGTAA
>JAKOPX010000110.1 GCA_029778665.1 Bacillota bacterium
CGGCGTCGGGTATTACAAGGCGCAAAACGCGTCCATGGCGAAGATGAGAGAAATCATACTGGAAAGGCACCCGTCGTTCCTTGCAGCGCTGAAGGCATACGAAGGCCAGGATGAGTTCGTTCTGGGAGGAGAAAACTACAAAAGGCCAAGGTACCCTGATCAGCCTGATAATATAAGGCAGTGGCTCAACAGGAAAAACATTTACTTCGAGAATGTGCGCAGGGATTTCGGGCCGGCATTTTCCGCAGAACTGCCGGATATGCTGACAAAAGGTTTCAGGAAGCTGAAGCCGGTATACGATTTCCTGCTGCTCGTGGAAAGCAGTGTATGATGTAAAAAATCACGACAGAACAGTCTTTGACCCGAAAGCACAAAGCGGAACAGGCGTAGACTTGAGCCTGGCATCCGGGATTGCATATGTGCCATCATAAAAATTAAAGGAGGATAACAATGTTGAAAAAAGTATTGGCAGCAGTACTGGTGCTTTGCATGATGTTAGCCGCTCTTACGGCTTGCGGCATCACAGGGACGGGCAATGGGACAGGCGGCGACGCTTCAGGAACGGGGGAGAATACCGGTGAAGCAGGTCCGAATGCTGCCGATCCTGCCAGCATTAAGGTGACAGTCGATCTGCCGGATGGATGGGAAGAAAAGGCAGGCAATTTTGCAAATTACCAGGCCGTCAAAGGAACGAGCATGTTTACGGTAACAAGTTCGAAAAAGCCATCCGATGATGACGATATCGCGGAATATGTCAATAAAAATATCGACATAATGAAACAGGCTTTCGGCGATGCAGTATATTCCGCAACAGAAAAAACAGATATAGACGGAACCGAGGGAGTCCGCTTCCATATGGACATTGAAACTTCAGGCATAAAGCAGAGGCAGATATATTGCTATTACTTCAAGCATGGCCTGGTTATCATGGTACAGGGCGCGTATTTGCTGGATGAAGACGATGCTGAAGCAACTGATGCTGAAATAGAAAAGCTGTTTTCGTCTGTAAAAACAGAAATACAGTAAAGCCGTCCTGGCTGAAGGCAACAGCCTGCGATGGTAACTGCCGCTTATTATATGAAAGATAAAGACGCTGCTGGAGCGATCGGCTCTGAAACAGAAAAATGATGGCGTCCGTAAAGGTGGAGAAATAACAGGGGATCCGGGCGGCAAAAGTTGCTGCCCGGATTTGGTTACAGGCTGACTTTCCTTCCAAATAAACTGTTGATTAAATGCAGGTATTGTCATATAATTTACGTGATGTTTCGCAGTTGAGCAGCACGGCTATGTTTTGCACAGCATTCCATTTGATTCTTACCAGCAGGACGGGAGGATGAGTCATGCCTATAACTGAGTTTTTGTCAAGGAATGCCGCTCTGTACGGCAACGAGATCTGTCTCACAGAAATAAACCTCGATCTCCAGGAAAAACACAACGTAATATGGCGGGAATACGAGCTTATTGAAAACAACCCGGCAGGTGAATACCGGCTCGACATGACATGGCGGGTATTCGAAGAGAAGGCCAACCGCCTGGCGAACCTGCTGATCAAGCGCGGGATAAAGAAAGGCGAAAAGGTGGCCATACTGCTTATGAACTGCCTGGAATGGCTGCCCATCTACTTCGGAGTCCTGAAGGCAGGAGCCATCGCAGTTCCGCTCAATTTCCGCTATACAGCCGAAGAAATAAGGTACTGCCTTGACCTGTCCGATGCGGTTGCTTTGCTTTTCGGACCTGAGTTCATAGGCAGGCTCGAGAATATATACGACCAGATACCGAAAGTCAGGATGCTCTTTTACGTCGGTGAAGGCCGCCCGTCATTTGCCGAGAGTTATGACAGGCTCACGGCCAACTGCTGCTCGGAGGATCCGAAAGTCGAGATTTCTGACGATGATGACGCAGCGATCTATTTCTCATCGGGGACGACCGGTTTTCCCAAGGCTATACTTCATACGCACAGGAGCCTTGTTTCCGCCTGCATAACAGAGCAGAAGCACCACGGGCAGACGAGGGAGGACAAGTTCCTCTGCATACCGCCGCTTTACCACACGGGTGCGAAAATGCACTGGTTCGGAAGCCTGCTGGCAGGCAGCCCTGCTGTGATACTCAGGGGCATAAAGCCTGACTGGATACTGCGGACCGTTTCGGAGGAAAAGATCACCATCGTGTGGCTGCTGGTGCCGTGGGCTCAGGATATCCTCGACGCGATAGATCGTGGTGACGTAAAGCTCGAAGATTACGAGCTTTCACAGTGGAGGCTCATGCATATAGGCGCGCAGCCGGTGCCGCCGAGCCTGATCCAGAGGTGGAAGAAGTACTTCCCGCATCACCAGTATGATACGAACTATGGGCTGAGTGAATCGACAGGTCCGGGCTGCGTGCACCTCGGTGTGGAAAACATCCACAAGGTAGGAGCCATCGGAGTGCCCGGCTATGGATGGGAAGCGAAGATCGTGGATGAGAGCGGGAATCCTGTAAAGCAGGGCGATGTGGGCGAGCTCGCAGTCAAAGGCCCTGGCGTCATGAAATGCTATTACAAGGATCCGGCAGCGACTGCGGCCGTGCTGAAGGACGGCTGGCTGCACACCGGGGACATGGCCATGCAGGATGAGGACGGCTTCATATACCTGGTGGACCGTAAGAAGGACGTTATCATAAGCGGTGGAGAGAATATATATCCTGTGCAGATCGAAGATCACCTCCGTTCACACGAGGCAATAAAGGATGCAGCCGTCATCGGGCTGCCTGACAAGCGCCTGGGCGAGATAGCGGCGGCGATAATCGAACTGAAACCGGGATACCAGTGCTCGGAAGAAGATATCAATGCTTTCTGCATGTCGCTGCCGAGGTATAAACGCCCGAGGAAGATAATCTTTGATAAGGTGCCGCGCAATCCCACCGGAAAGATAGAAAAGCCAAAGCTGAGGGAAAAGTATGGCGCCTCGGCGCTAGTGGCGCAGCAGTACGAAATAACCGACCTTCCGGACTGACGGAAGTACTGATGCATGTGCCGACAGGCTTGCGGGACATGCTGCAGGGCACCACAAAATAACGGCAACAGATATGGGACTCATACAGCAGGCTGCAGGTGGAAATATTCCATTTGCAGCCTTTTGTATTTGTGCTATATTTCTGATGAGGGAGTGGTTTTGTGGAGATCAGGGAAAGAGCGCTGCTGGTCGGTGTGAATCTCAATGGTGATGATGATTTTGAAAAATCGATGGATGAACTGGAAAACCTCGCAGAAGCCTGCGGTTTCGAAGCGTACGGAAGGATCGAACAGAACCTCAGAACCATCAACAGCGTTTATTATATAGGAACAGGCAAGGTCGGGGAAGCTGCATCGCTTGTGGAGGCGACCGAGGCCGATGTCGTCATCTTCGATAATGAACTTACGCCGACCCAGCAGAGGAACCTAGAAAAAGCACTCGGCTGCAGGGTGATGGACAGGACCCAGCTGATACTCGAGATATTCGCGCAGAGGGCAAGGACAAAAGAAGCCAAACTGCAGGTCGAGGTCGCCAGGCTGCAGTATATGCTGCCCAGGCTTGCAGGGAAGGGTGAATCCATGGACAGGCAGGGCGGCGGAGGCATAGGCACGGTCGTCAGGGGCGGCGGTGAGAAAAAGATAGTCCTCGACAGGAGAAGGATCGAGCAAAACATAGCAGTTCTTATGAAAGAACTGGAGGACATCAGGAAGGACCAGCAGATCCAGAGAAAGAGGAGAAGCGAATCCGGCCTTCCGCGAGTCGCGCTGGTGGGTTATACAAACGCGGGCAAATCGACGATCATGAATGCCATGGTTGAGCTTTCTCAGAAGCCCGACAGCAAGAAAGTTTTTGAGAAAGACATGCTTTTCGCCACGCTCGGGACTTCGGTCAGAAACATCGTACTGCCGGACAACAGGTCGTTCCTGTTGTCGGACACCGTAGGATTTGTCAGCAAGCTTCCCCATGCACTGGTCAAAGCATTTCGTTCGACTCTCGAAGAGGTAAAGGAGGCGGACCTGTTGCTGCATGTGGTGGATGCTTCCGATCCCGAAGCCGAACGCCAGATCAGGGTGACCGAGGAGACCCTGGAACAGATCGGAGCTGGAGGCATCCCGGTGATCTACGTGTTCAACAAGGCGGATCTGACTGATATGGCTATTCCGTTCGTAAAGGATGACACCATCTATATATCGGCAAAGGAAAGGATCGGCATCAGTGAACTGGCGGAACTGATCTGCAGGAATGCTTTCAGGACCTATGTGGACTGCAGGATGCTGATCCCCTATAAATACGGGGATATCGTTGCGTATTTCAGGGAAAATGCGCTTGTGAAGGACATAAAGTATGAAAATGACGGGACCTGTCTGTTGCTGGAATGCAGCGAAAGCGATTACAGGCGTTTCAGGCAGTTTGTGACAGAAAGATGACGAATGGGGTTTAAAAACCGAAAAAAATGTGGACAGGAACCGGTTGTACGATTGACGCGGATTTGCTGATGTGTTATTGTTGGTGAGGATAATATCAGTCGGGAATTTTCCGGCAAAACTGCTTACATGTGATACAGGAGTGCAAAAAATGAACAGGGTGGGCTTTGACAACGACAAGTATCTGCGTCTGCAGTCACAGAAGATCCTCGAGCGTATCAGCCAGCTTGGCGGAAAACTGTATCTTGAATTCGGCGGGAAACTTTTCGACGATTATCATGCCTCAAGGGTCCTTCCCGGGTTCAAACCAGACAGCAAGGTCAGGATGCTGATGCAGCTGAAAGATCAGGCGGAGATCGTCATTGCGATAAATGCCGATGACATAGAAAAAAGCAAAAGAAGAGGGGACCTTGGGATCACATATGATCTTGACGTCCTGCGACTGATCGATGCATTCCGGGAGATAGGGCTCTACGTCGGAAGTGTGGTCATAACCCATTACCGTTCACAGTACACTGCAGACATGTTCCAGAAGAGGCTCATGAACCTCGGGATAAAGGTTTACAGGCACTACCCGATACCGGATTACCCGTCCAACATACCGCTCATCGTCAGTGATGAAGGATTTGGGAAGAATGACTATATAGAAACGGAAAAATCGCTGGTCGTAGTCACCGCGCCAGGGCCCGGCAGCGGGAAGATGGCTGTCTGCCTGTCCCAGATATATCATGAGAACAAGAGAGGCATCAGGGCGGGATATGCCAAGTTCGAGACTTTCCCGATCTGGAACCTTCCTGTCAAACATCCTGTGAACATCGCGTATGAAGCCGCCACTACGGACCTGAACGATGTGAATATGATAGACCCGTTCCACCTGGAGGCTTATGGCGTGACAGCCGTGAATTACAACAGGGATATTGAGATATTCCCGGTACTGAAAGCCATCCTTGAAAGGATAGAAGGAACGTCGCCCTATAAAAGCCCGACCGATATGGGCGTCAACATGGCCGGCATGTGCATAACCGATGATGAAGTGGTCTGTGAAGCTTCCAGGCAGGAGGTCATACGAAGGTATTTCAACACCCGGTGCGCGCATCGCCAGGGTCTGGCTGACAAAGCGGAAGTGTACAAGCTGGAGCTTTTGATGAAACAACTGGGCATCAGCGAAGCGGACCGTCCCGTGGTCCAGGCTGCAAAACAACGCGCAGAATCAACAGGAGGGCCGGCCGTAGCTATACAGCTCCATGACGGAAGGATCGTCACCGGAAAGACTTCATCGCTTCTGGGCGCCTCAGCAGCAGTGCTGCTCAATGCGCTGAAAGAGCTTGGCGGGATCCACCATGACATCCACCTGATTTCTCCGATAGTCATAGAACCGATACAGGCTCTCAAGGTCAATCACATGGGAAACCACAACCCGCGGCTGCATACGGATGAGATACTGATAGCGCTGTCCATCTGTGCCGCCACGAACCCGACGGCGGCCCTTGCGCTGGAGCAGCTGCCGAAGCTGAGGGGATGTGAAGCCCATTCGTCCGTCATTTTGTCGCGCGTCGATGAGAACGTGTTCCAGAAGCTTGGCATCAACATCACGTGCGAACCGCAGTACCAGACGAAGAAGCTCTATCATAAGTAAAAGAATCGATATCGGAAAAAGCAGCATCACAAGTAATATGGCGCAGTCTCCGGAAACCGGGCGCATAAAACCCGTAAAAAAGTGCTGATCCTGCTCGGATGGGTCAGTTCCGGAAGTTACGGGGAACGTTTCCGGCTACACTGAAGTAAAAACCGGTGAGTATCGAAGTCAACTACGATGAATATAATATAAAAACGAGGCGGATCACTTAACGCCTCGTTTTGTGTTTCTTTTGTGTCATTTACCCAGGAGCCTGCCGAATATGCGCCTGAAGAATCCAGCCTTTTCTTCCGGCTTGCGGGTTTCTGCGCCGGGCTTCCGGGTTTCAGTGCCGGGTATCCGGCTTTCCGCATCATGTTTCCGGACATCCGGGTAAGATTCGTGAGTCTTCTGCACTTTCGTTGCTTCATGCGGACCGCTGATCTGCCTGTTTTCCGCGTCCCGGCGGAAAGGCTTCCCATCCTGCCTGGATGTTTTTCCCGCGTCATGCCGCTTATTCCTGCTGTCATCCAGCTTCTGCCTTCCGCCATCTGCCGGGCGGCCCTGGCCTGTATATCTGCCATGCTGGCCTTTGCGGCCGGCGCCGGTGCCCGTCTTCTTCCTGCGGTCCGGTCTGTTCCGGTCCTGACCGCCCTGGCCGCCTGTTTCTCCGGTTGCGCCTTTTTGGCCTGCTTTCCGGTCGTCGGGCGTCTTGCCGGTTTCCGGTTTCTTTGCTGTTTCGGGCTTTCCGGCTTTGTTGGCGGCGATCCATTCATCTATTTCCTGCCGGTGCTCCTCGAAGTATTCATCATCGGGCAGCTCGCATTCTTCTATAAGTACGCCGATATGCTCCTCTATTGCATAAAGATCCATGAGGTCGTCCCTGGTGACTATGGATACGGCACGGCCTTCATGGCCTGCCCTCCCGGTACGGCCGATCCTGTGCACATAGCTGTCCCTGTCCTGCGGAACGTCATAGTTTATCACGAGCGAAAGCTCATCGATGTGGATACCGCGGGCTGCCACGTCCGTAGCGACCAGCAGGCGTAATTTCCCCTGTTTGAACTGCTGTATCGTCTTCATCCTCCTGGACTGGGCGATGTCGCCGTGGAGCACACGGCATGCGTAGCCCTTTTTTACGAGGAATCTGCAGACCTTGTCCGCGGCGACGCGGGTATTGCAGAATATCATGCAGCTTTCAGGCCGTTCGGCCAGGAGCACCCTGTTGAGCTGCTCCAGTTTCTCCTTTTCGTCGACACGGTAATAGATCTGGTGTATAGTATCCACGGTCTTGGTCTGCGACTCTGTTTCTATGGTCTCGGGCTCTTTCATGTATCTTCTGCATATCCGCATGATTTCTGCAGGCATCGTAGCGGAAAAAAGCGCCGTGACCCTGTCCCTTGGCACAGATCTGATGATCCTTTCAACCTGGTCTGTAAATCCCATGTCGAGCATCCTGTCGGCTTCGTCGAGCACCAGGAATTTTATGTGCCATGTGTCCAGTGTTCCCTGCTGTATGTGGTCGTAGACCCTTCCCGGGGTTCCGGTGACTATCGTCACGCCTTTTTCAAGTTCCTTCACTTCCGCATCCATGCTGTGCTGGCCGTATACGACCGCGGTCCGGTGCGCAAGGTGCTTCGCCATCTGGCGGATATCGCTGTCAACCTGTACGGCAAGCTCTCGGGTGGGTGTCAGTATAAGACCCTGGGGACCCTCTTTTTCCGGATCGGTCAACTGCAGCATGGATACGCCGAACACCGCGGTTTTGCCGCTTCCGGTCTTGGCCATCACTATGATGTCTTTTCCGGCCAGCGCATGCGGTACAGCACGGCTCTGGATCTCCGTCGGGTGTTCGAAGCCCATTTCTTCCAGCGCCTTCAGTATTGGCGGTATGATTCCCAGTTCTGCGAATGTCCTGTTTGTGTCGAATGTCCTTTCCATCTGCATCTTCTTTCATCAGTACTTTTACAGTGTATCATCATCTCTTCAGTTTACTATTATAGCATTATATCACTATACTGCGGCAAGTTCCACATCGCGGAAGGCGTGACACCTCTATTCCCCGTTTGCGCCGTTTTCAAGAAGTACTGCCTCGTAAGGCTCAAGCACGCCTTTGTACGACTGCCTGCCATAGCTGGACACGATCAGGTGTCCGCTGTAGTGCGCATTTTGCGGCTTGTCGGAAAAGTTCAGGAGAACCGTTACCGATCGGCCTTCAAGTTCCCTCCTGTACACGAATACGCGGCGTGTGATCTCCAGCGCTTTGAAGTCGCCATATATAAGCGTTTTGTCGGTATTCCGGAGCGTGATCAGCTTTTTATACCAGTTCCTGATTGAATTCGGATCTTTCATCTGGGAAGCCACATTTATGGTCCTGTAGTTGCCGTTGACATCGATCCAGGGTCTGCCTGTCGTAAAGCCTGAATTGGGGCTGCTGTCCCACTGCATCGGCGTGCGCGCGTTGTCCCTCGATGTGGGCTTTATTATCTTCCATCGCAGTGGTTCGGGTATATGCAGGCGCTTGGCAAGATTGTATATGTTGAGGGATGCCACGTCCCTTACCTGGTCAATGCCGGTGTAATCGAAATTGGTCATCCCGATTTCCTGGCCCTGGTATATGAAAGGCGTCCCGCGCAGGGTGAGCAAGAGGGTGCCCAGCATTTTGGCAGACTCCGCATGGTATCGGCTGTCATCACCGAAACGCGAAACGCTGCGGGGCTGGTCGTGGTTCTCAAGGTAGTTTGCGTTCCATTCCAGGGCGTTCTGCCACCTGGAAATGACCCTTGCGAACCTGGCGGGATTGAACTTCCGCCTGATCCATTTGGCGAATGCGTCGGTTTCCATGTGTTCAAAGAAGAAGACCATATCGAGTTCGCGACGGTCACTGCCGCACAGCAGTTTTGCATCTTCGGTGGTCACGAATACGGTTTCGCCGACCGTGAAGCAGTCGTAATGGTCAAGAACCTCCCGCCGGAGCGTCCTCAGGATCTCATGCGTGCCTTCCTGTGAAACATAGTGCTCACTTCCCGGCAGCGCCATTGCCAGCCTTATCCTGCCGTTTTCCAGGCTGGTCTTGTACAGCAGGTTTATAACATCGCACCGGAAGCCGGCGATCCCCTTGTCGAGCCAGAAACGCATGACGTTCTGTATTTCTTCCATGACCTTCGGATTTCGCCAGTTGAGATCGGGCTGCTTTTTCGAGAAGAGATGGAGATAATACTCGCCGCTTTTTTCGTCGTACTCCCATGTGCTTCCGCCAAAGAAGCTCATCCAGTTGTTCGGTGGTTTTCCGTTCTTTCCCGGCCTCCAGATGTAGTAGTCCCGGTACGGGCTTTGCTTGTCCCGGCTCCGGATGAACCACGGATGTTCATCCGAAGTATGGTTTATCACCAGGTCCATGATGATCTTTATATCCCGCTTCCCGGCCTCGGCAATGAGGCGTTCCATGTCTTCCATGGTCCCGAATTCAGGGTTTATCGCGCAATAATCGCTGATATCATAGCCATAGTCGGCATTGGGAGAAGGATAGACCGGGCTGAGCCACAGTATTCCGACACCCAGGTCCTTAAGGTCGTCGAGATGGGCAATGATGCCGGGGATATCGCCGATGCCGTCTCCGTTGGTATCCTGGAAACTGCGGGGATAGATCTGGTACACAACGCGTTCCTGCCACCATTTAGCCATTCAGTACCACCCTTTGCAATTGATTTGAAACATGAAATGCAGCTATACGTTTGATGATCCGGGAAGGTTCTTCTGCCGTATGATCCGTACGATTTAATTATATCATGTTTGGAGGCTTCCATGTGGAAAGATTTAGTTGCATATGGACGATTTACTATAGTACAATTTAATTGCCACGGGAGAGGATTCTCCATTGTAAAAAGGCTTCCCGACGACAGGGGGCCGGGGATTGATACGCTGTATTTCGGGAGAACCAGGTGACTGCTGAATGCCTGATCGAAGCCGGTGCGGCTGTTTTCGGGCCTGGAGACGACGCCGTTTCCGAACTGGAATCCATTGTTTTTGAAGTTTACAGGGTTTAGCAACAACCCGGTCTAAAGAAAAACGCCCCGTGATAGCGGGGCGTTTTTGATATATATGTCAGACCTTCAGATTGGCAGATGAATCAGCCTTAGGGTCATTGCCAAACTCATAATCCTTTCCGGGAAGTATGGCGTTGAGAAGTATTCCAATTATTGCGCCGACTGCCAGGCCCGAAAGGCTGATGGTCACGTCTGCTATGTTGAATACTATGGCTTCAGCCTCTGTGCCGTACTTGATCCCGATGGAGAGGACCAGTATCAGGGCAGCTATTATTATATTCCTGCCTTTTGAGAAATCTACCTTATTTTCGACAATGTTCCTTACACCTATTGCGGAGATCATACCGTACAGTATGAGCGAAATACCGCCTATTGTTGCCGCAGGCATTGAACTGATCAGCGCGGCGACTTTCGGTGAGAATGACAGCAGGATGGAAAACAGGGCTGCCAGACGAATGACCCTGGGGTCATAAACCTTTGTAATGGCCAATACTCCGGTGTTTTCGCCGTATGTTGTATTGGCGGGCGCTCCGAACAGCGAGGCAAGAGTTGTTGCCAGACCGTCACCCACGAGTGTCCTGTGGAGTCCGGGATCCTGGATGTAGTTGATGTTCACCGTGGAGCTTATTGCCGATATGTCACCTATGTGTTCAACTATGGTCGCGACTGCAATTGGTACTATGGTCACGATCGAAGTGATGATGAGCGAAGTATCCGGTTCTTTGAAAATGGAGAATACGGTGTCCTCAAATTTGACAGGCAGTCCTATCCAGGGGGCCTCTTTTACTGCAGTGAAATCCACATTGCCGGTGATGGCTGCGACTACGTAGGAAGCAACGACGCCAAGCAGTATGGGAACTATTTGGATCATACCTTTGCCCCAGATGTTGCATATTATTACCACTATGATGGCTACCATTGCTATCAGCCAGTTTGCATTGCAGTTGCCTATCGCGGATGATGACAGTGTGAGACCGATAGAGATGATTATCGGACCTGTAACTATCGGCGGGAAATACCGCATGACTTTTTTAGGATCAAACAGCTTGAAAAGGAGAGCCAATACCAGGTAAAGCAAACCTGCGGCTGCAACACCGAGGCATGCATAGGGCAGAAGTTTTTTGTCGCCGTTGGGAGCTATTGCCCAGTAACCTGCGAGGAAAGCAAAGGATGAACCGAGGAAAGCGGGAACCTTGCCTTTAGACAAAAGGTGGAAGAGCAATGTGCCCAGACCTGCAAACAAAAGCGTCGCTGAAACGCTCAGGCCCGTAAGTGCAGGTACCAGGACGGTTGCCCCGAACATTGCGAACATATGCTGCAGACCCAGTATGAGCATCCTGCCGCTGCCAAGTTCGCGTGCATCATAGATTCCTGTGTTGCCGATAGATGTTTTTTTACTCATGGTAACCTCTCCTTTTTTCTTAGTATCGACGCACAAAAAAAACCTTATCCACGCAGAGATGGACAAGGTTTATTTTTTCAGTAAACCCTATTCAGCGATATCTTGTCGACGTCTCTGCATCGAATTTAAAGATATCTGTCGCTAAAATAATATCACAATGATTCGAAAATGCAAATATTTTTTTGACATAAATTTTGATTTTTTTTGTCTTTTATTGAGACGAAAATGAAGACTTGAGCCTTTACTGTTTCATAAGGCCTGTCGACCTCAGCAGTTCTCTCAGTACCCTCGCGTCATCCTCCCTGCCTTTGAAAATCCTTTTAGGGATAATCGAATATGACTCCAGCCTGTCGTCACAGATCCTGTAGCGCTGCAGGACCCGCAGGAGCCTGCTCTTCCTGTGGCTGGCATGCAGCCTGAGGTACAGTGAGAGTGGAGGGATCAGGTACGGCATTAAGTAATCATTTTTCGCAATGATCTGTGCATAAACAAAAAATGGACAAAAATATATAATAGAAAACTAATGGAATAATATGATTGCATTTCCCTGACTGTATGACTATAATGTAGACGGTGAAAATCGCACTGATCGCCTCAGTATCGTACTTACCTTCAGTGCGTTTTTTGCCGGCGGAAACATCTTTCAATGCGTGCATTGCACGTATTTGTTTAGGGGGCATGTATTGTATGAATTGGCCAGTCGTAGCAATGTTGGTATCTTTACTCGCTTTGGGTGTAGCTGCATGGCTCTATGCCTGGGTGAAGTCCCAGCCATCTTCCGATCCTGAAGTCGCAAGGGTCGGGGAACTCATCAGGAAAGGCGCGAACACCTTTCTTGGCAGAGAGTACAGGATCCTGGCGATATTTGTCGCCATCGTCGCAGTACTTATCGTTCTGTTCCTGCCGAGACCTTTCTGGAAAGGCGATATCGGCGAGAATATAATGATGGCTATATCCTACATCATTGGTTCCGCATTATCGGCACTGGCAGGCAAGATAGGCATCTTCGTCGCAACGATAGCGAACGTCAAAAGTGCCGAAGCTGCGACAAAAAGCAAGAGTCTTTCGTTCATGGCAGGTTTCCGCGGCGGCGCGGTAATGGGTATGGCAGTCGTGGGGACCAGCCTTCTCGGAGTCGCCGGCGTCCTGATGCTCACAGGCGATGCGACGGCCGTACTCGGATTCAGCTTTGGAGCATCATCACTGGCGCTGTTTGCAAAGGCAGGCGGCGGTATCTTCACCAAGACTGCCGATGTGAGCGCTGACCTTGTCGGTAAGGTCGAACTCGGCATCCCGGAGGACGACCCGCGCAACCCGGCTGTCATAGCCGATAACGTGGGCGACAACGTTGGCGACGTTGCCGGTATGGGAGCCGACCTGTTCGATTCCAACGTCGCATCCATGGCCGCCGCACTGGTGCTTGCAATGGCCATCGACGGCAATATGGGCATCAACACCGGAATGGTATTCTGCTATGCAGCCACAGGGCTCCTGTCCTCCATAATCGGCATCCTGTTCGGCCGCATAGGCAAAAACGGCAATCCGGGTACTGCCCTGAACAAGTGCACATATATAACGACAGCGCTGTTCGCAGTCCTGACTGCTGCTGCAACTTTTATCTTCGGTTTTGACTGGCGTTACTGGACGGCAACGATTATCGGTCTTCTTGTCGGAACTGTCGTCGGGCTGGCATCGGACTACTTCACCAACGACGAGAAAATGCCTGTCCGCCTGGTCGCAAGGGCATCGAAATCAGGCCCGGCATTCACTATCCTTTCAGGCTTCAGCTATGGGCTGCTGAGCGCTTTCCCGTCCCTGGTCGGCATCGGCATATCTTCGATGGCGTCCTACCTCATCTGCGATACCATCGGTCCCGGCAGCACTGATGCCCTGTTCGGCATATCGATGGCTGCGATAGGCATGCTTTCCATAGTCGGCATGATCATATCCAACGACGCGTATGGCCCTATAGTCGACAATGCCAGGGGACTTGTTGAGATGGGCAACCTGGGTGAAGAAGCGCTCCAGATAACTGATGACCTCGACAGTGCAGGAAACACGGTAAAAGCGATCACGAAGGGCTTTGCAGTAGGCGCTGCGGGACTCACGGTCATAGCTTTGCTCGGAGCATATATGTCCGAGGCGAATGCGGCGCTGGCTGAACACGGGCTCGATCTGCTGACCGGATTTGACGTCATGGACCCTGTGGTGTTTTTCGGCATGATCGTTGGGGTAGCGATTCCGGCCATCTTCTCGGCCATGCTGATCCTGGGGGTCGACAGGAACGCACAGCGCATGGTGGCTGAAATCCGCCGTCAGTTCGAAGAGATACCCGGGCTCAGGGAAGGCAGGGAAGGCGTCACACCCGAATATGACAAGTGCATAGACATTGCAACAAAAGGTGCTCTCCGTGAACTGATACCCGCAGGACTGGTAGCTATAGCTGCAACTCTTGCGGTCGGTTTCATCGGCGGTGTCCATGCAATAGGCGGATTCCTTGTGGGCAATATCCTCAGCGGCATCCTCCTTGCCTTGCTTATGGGAAATGCAGGCGGTACGTGGGATAATGCGAAGAAATATGTCGAAGCAGGCAATGAAGGCGGAAAAGGCTCGGATGCCCATAAGGCGGCGGTCGTAGGTGATACGGTCGGCGATCCTTTCAAGGATACTGCGGGGCCGTCCATAAACACGCAGATCACCGTTGTTTCGCTTGTATCTTCCCTTACGGCAGGTCTGTTCGCCACGATATCGCTGTTTGGATGAAGCTTTGAATCGATTTGCTCAGGCTGATGTCCTGAAACCCGCGACAAAAGGCAGGAAGCCTGTGCAGGGAATCATCCGCGGTTCGGCGGTCAGGACAAACAAATAAAGCAGATGCAGATAAGCAAAAATATAAAACATCCCCTCCACCTGCGAAGGGGATGTTCTTTTTAATAACACAGCGGAGGGAGCGTATCAGCTCAAACCTTTGCCCTTATCCATCCAGATAAGCTCTTCGCTCAGTTCGATGCTCCACTGCGGGGCGCTATGCCCATGAAACCTTCATTTCGGATTATACATGCCCCTGCTCTGCATGTATTTGAAGATCGCTTCCCCGTGCTTCTGTTCCTCCTTCTGGATATGGTTGAGGATGTCCCGCACCTCCGGGTCTTTGAACTCGAAAATGGCGGTGTCATACGTGCCGGATACGTATTTTTCGGTCATTAGCATATCGTTGCAGAGGCTTTCGTCAGATACCAGGCCGGATGCCTGGCTGACCTGCGAACCAGCTGCCTGGGCGTTTTGCTGCTGTGCCTGCGCCTGTTGACCGCCGGCACCGCCCTGCTGGCCCATGGGCGGCACCTGTCCCCTGAGCAGTTGGTTCAGTGTATCCAGGTGTTCCTGTTCGATTTTCATATTATTGGTGAAAATGTTCTTAAGCTGCGGATCTGAAGCCAGTTGTGCGTACTTGTTATATTTCTCGATGCATATTTCCTCGTGGCTCTTCTGGTCCTCCAGAAGCATCCTTTCCTTTGTCGTTAAGCTGATCGTCGTCATATATTTTACACCTCCGTCAATAGTTTCTTCCCAAAGGGCAAAATATATGCGCATCAATTCCCGGGATCGCTTCCGGAAAGTTTTTTGCCTTTGACAGTCCTGCCGGTTCGGGGCATTGCGTTGGTTGTACCGGACATACCGGGGGATGTTTTGCTTTCAGCAGTTTTTGCGTTCCCGCTGCCTTGTCCGTCACGCATGGTATCTGCTGTCCCGATGCCGTGCCTGTCAACGCCTGAGGATACCGACCCTGTGTCGGACATTACGGAATCGAAACCTATTATGTCCTTGATGGGCTTTTTCCTGAAAATCGTCACGAGGATATTGCGGATCAGGATAAAGGTTATCGGACCGAGTATCATGCCCGGGAACCCTAACAGTTTCAGACCGGTGTACATCGCAAGGAGGGTGAGCAGCGGATGTACGCCGATCTGCTGGCCTACCACCTTCGGTTCCACGAACTGGCGTATGACGAGTATGACCAGGTACAGCACGAAGACTGAAACGCCCATCCTGATATCGCCCGTGACCAAGGAATAAAGCGACCATGGTATCAGGACGCTTCCCG
>JAKOPX010000111.1 GCA_029778665.1 Bacillota bacterium
AAAAATACTGCCACAATACAGTTTATCATATTGTGCGGACCGTGATAAGTCTTATTGTTAAAACATAAATAATGTGTTATCATTTTTTCATAAATCCCACTTTTAAGTGCACTGTGCAATCATTTCCGCGGGATTGCCTCCATGGCGCAAAGGTAACCACGGCACAGGGACAGGGGAAGATCATGCTGAAAAAATGCCTGTTAATCATCATAACCATTGCAGTACTCGTATCTTTTGCCGGATGCGGGACGATCAGGTCACTTTTCTCCAAGGATAATCCTGTCGCTCCGGAGAGCATTGAAGATCATGCTGCCCAGGGGAACATTACCGGAAATGCCGATGGACAGACGGGCATCGGGGGTCCTGGTGCTGTGCATGTGAACGGCAGGGACGTGAGCATACCTGAGAGCGAATATCTCCTGTTCATGAGGCTGCATGTCAATGGCGAGAATAATGAAAGTTATGATGTGGTTCGGCTCACGGAGCACTCCATAACTTACAGGTACTATGATTACAGCGATCCCGACAACCCGGCGCCGGTGGAAAAGATGGTAACCTTCGGGGAGATACTTGCCAGCGAGAACGGTAAGGACAAGTACAACATAGCCATATATTTGTTCGACGGCGTCAACGAATATGAAATGGAACTGACCAGCGATCTTAAGGAAAAGATAAGGCAGTATCCGGAATTCCGGAAAACACTCGGAACATTGCTGGGAAAGCCTTTCAACAGACCCCTGGACGGCAATGTCATAACCACCGAGGATATAAGCGTGACGGCCAGGGAAAATACGGCCTTTGCGGAAATGACCGGTAATACGGACGGCGATGACAAAGTCGCCGTGGAAGGTGAAAATACACTGGAACTGCATCCGGCAGGATACAGCACCTGGTATTCGGTTACAGGGGAAGTCCATGAAGAGAAAGAGGGCAAACTGGAATACAGGATCGAATACCCCCAAGTGTCCGGACTGGACGATGAAGGCATCCGTAAGAAAATCAATGATACGATAAAGCAGGAGGCGCTGAAAGCGCTCGCCTACTGCAAGGGTTCCCGCCCATCGGAGAATATGGACATAAGCTACCGTATCAGCAGGAGGTCGTCTTCACTGCTGAGCGTTGAGTTCAGCGGGACGGCATATTTTACTTTGATATTTGATACCAGGACCGGAAACAGGGTCAGGCTGAAGGACTTCGTAAACATCGACGCCGGTTTCGCCGGAAGGCTGCCAAGCGGCAGATACACGACAATCGGGGACCCCGCAACGGAAGCGCTTGCGAACCTTGACGCGGA
>JAKOPX010000112.1 GCA_029778665.1 Bacillota bacterium
ATAATAAAAGAGCTGCCCAAAGGGCAGCTCTTATTGTCTGATTCCTTAATCGCCTTAATCGTCGTCCTCTTCGTCGGACATGGTCTTCCTTGCTTCTTCGATGACCTTCTGGGCGATGTTGGCCGGGACTTCCTCGTATCTTTCAAATGTCTGCTTGAAGTAGCCCCTGCCCTGGGTCATGCTCCTGAGGTCGATGGCGTACTTGAACATCTCCGCCATGGGAACCTCGGCAACGACCTGCTGCAGGCCGTCTTCATGCGGGTTCATACCAAGGATCCTGCCTCTCCTCTTGTTCAGGTCGCCTATGATATCGCCCATGTAGCTGTCGGGAATGTATACTTCGACGTGCATGATAGGCTCAAGCAGTACAGGCGAAGCATCAGGCAGACCTTTCTTGTACGCAAGGCGTGCTGCGATCTTGAATGCCATTTCCGACGAGTCGACATCATGGTATGAACCGTCGACGAGCGTCGCCTTCAGGTTGACCACAGGATATCCTGCCAGCACACCGTGCTGTATGGCCTCACGGAGGCCTTTTTCAACCGCCGGATGGTACTGCTTCGGCACGGATCCGCCGAATATCTTTTCTTCGAAAGTCAGGTCTTCAGTCTCACCGGGCTCGAATTCGATCCAGACGTGTCCGTACTGGCCATGTCCGCCGGTCTGCTTCTTGTGCTTTCCTTCGACCTTTACTTTCTTCCTGATGGTTTCCCTGTAAGGAACCTTGGGATCAGTCAGGTTCACATCAACACCGAACTTGGCTTTGAGCTTGCTGACGATAACGTCAAGATGCTGCTCTCCGACGCCGGATATGATGGTCTGCTTCGTCTCGGCGTTTATCTCGACCTTGAAAGTCGGATCTTCGTCCTGGAGCCTGTTGAGCCCTGAGCTTATCTTTTCCTCGTCGCCCTTTGCCTTCGGTTCGACCGCAAGGGACAAAGCCGGTTCAGGGAAGTTTATCTTCTCGAGTTCCACAGGGTTGGACGGATCGCACAGCGTATCATTCGTTGTCGTGTACTGGAGCTTTGCAACGGCTCCGATATCGCCGGCGATAAGCTTATCGACGGGCAGCTGCTTCTTGCCCCTCAGCATGAATATCTGGGCGATTTTTTCGTTCTTTTCCGCTCTTGAATTATATACTGTCGAATCGGATTTCAATGTGCCCGAATAGACTCTGAATATCGATATCTTGCCGACAAACGGGTCTGCTATCGTCTTGAAAACAAGGGCTGACAATTTTTCATCCGCGGAGTTCTTCAGCTCGACGACCGTATCAGTACCGGGCTTGACACCTTTTATGACAGGCTTGCATTCAGGCGATGGCATAAAATCGACTATCACGTCCATCAGCGCTGTGATACCCTGATTCAGCAGTGCCGCTCCGCAAATCACCGGAGCGATCGAGCAGTCTGCTATGCCTGCACGAATACCGTTGATCATTTCTTCGCTGGTGAATTCCTCACCGCCGAAATACTTCTCCATCAGTTCTTCGCTGGTTTCAGCAACAGCCTCGTTGAGAGCTTCCCTTATCTCGGCGATCTTATCGTTAAGGGCAGCAGGAATATCGGTATCGACAAGCTTATCCTTGTCGAACTTTTTAGCCTTCATATTCACAATGTCCACATATCCGATGAACTTTTCACCCTCAAGAATGGGAAGCTGGAATGCGATAACGCTCTTGCCGAATGTATCTTTCAACTGGTCGAGGACTTCGAAGAAATTGGCGTGTTCCTCGTCCATCTTGCTTACGAAAAAGATTCTCGGGATCCCCTGTTCCTTTGCATAGGCCCAGGATTTCTCAGTTCCTACAGCGACACCGCCCTTGGCCGGTACCAGGATGACAGCGCCTTCTGCAACTCTTATTCCTGACTTGACCTCTCCCACGAAATCGAAGTAACCGGGAGTATCGATGATATTGATCTTGTGATCTCTCCACTCACAGGGTGCGATGGACGTGCTGATGGAAATTTTCCTCTTAACCTCTTCAGGGTCATAGTCCATGGTGGTATTCCCGTCGTTTACCTTGCCAAACCTGTCAAGCACTCCGGTATTGAACAGCATGGCTTCCGCCAGTGTCGTCTTGCCTGCCCCGCCGTGCGACATCAGGCACACGTTGCGGAGCTTTCCCGCGGTATAATCTTTCATATGAATTCCCCCTTGTATTGATTACGCTCATATATTTTCCTGTGTAAAGGAAAACGATTCAGCATAAATGGGTATTATGACACAATGTATATTATAGCATACATCAGGACCAGTTCAAGGATTTTCTTGTGTAAGAGGACGATTTGGGAGGCCTCGTCCCGGGCCGGCCGGAATGGCGAGCCCGGCGGCTCCCTTTTTCTTGACAATTAATTGATATCATTGTACATTAAAATCAAAATTGCGCCCCGAGGCCGGGACAGCCGCGGCCCGAAATGCCGGAAGGCCTTCGGGACTGAAGCAGGAGAGCATACTGGCGCTGCAGGACTGATCCCATGAACAGGAGCGAAAGGAGCTTCTGCACTGCAGCAGAAAGCCTTCGGAAAAGATACGGCAGGCCTCAGGGACCGGGGAAGCGCGGCATGCCTTCGACGCATCGCGGGGCGCAGCATGCAGGCAGCATTACGGCAAAACGGCAGAACGGAAAGAATTAGTTTTGTACGGCCCGAAACGGGTAAAAACGAAATACGGCAGAAAGGAAGGTAAATATGATCATCGTAATGAAACCCGGCGCAAAGGAGACCGACATCCAGGAAGTCTCCAATGTGCTGAAAAGTGCCGGTCTTGGTGTCCACATATCCAAAGGCACCGAAAGGACCATCATCGGAGTCATAGGCGACAAGAGGCTCCTCAACGGGATCCCGCTTGAACTGATGCATGGCGTCGACAAGCTGGTCCCTATAATGGAAAGCTACAAGCTTGCAAACAGGTCCTTCAAGCCTGAGCCGAGCGTGATACGCGTCGGTGGAGTGGAAATCGGCGGCAGGAAGCTCGCCGTGATCGCAGGCCCCTGTGCGGTGGAAAGCCGCGAACAGATAATGGAGGCCGCAAATGCGGTCAAAAAATCGGGCGCCACTATACTGAGAGGAGGCACGTTCAAACCAAGGACATCGCCTTACTCCTTCCAGGGCCTTGAAGAAGACGGGCTGAAAATGCTGAAGGAAGCAGGCGAAGCGACCGGCCTCCCGACAATAACTGAAGTCATCAGCGAACATTCGGTGGAAGTTGCGGCAAAATACGTGGACATGTTCCAGATAGGCGCGCGCAATTCGCAGAACTTCCATCTGCTCAGAGAAGTGGGACGGTCAGGCAAGCCCGTCCTCCTGAAGAGGGGTCCTGCCACAACGATAGAAGAATGGCTGAACGCAGCTGAATACATCATGAACGAGGGCAATTACAACGTAGTCCTCTGCGAGCGCGGCATCAGGACGTTCGAAACGGCCACCAGGAACACGCTGGACATAAGCGCAGTTCCCGTGGTGAAAAAGCACAGCCACCTGCCGATAATCGTCGACCCAAGCCACGCTGCAGGACGTGCGGAGTACATCATACCGCTTTCCAGGGCAGCAATCGCAGCCGGCGCCGACGGTCTGATAGTTGAAGTGCACCCAAGCCCGAGATGCGCGCTCTCGGATGCAGCACAGCAGCTTGACCCTGAAACTTTTGACAGTTTGTGTAAAGATGTAGGAAGGATTGCCGAAATACTAGGCAGAGAGTTCAGATATGGAGCCGAATGA
>JAKOPX010000011.1 GCA_029778665.1 Bacillota bacterium
GGTTTTCGGATATGTACCGGAGATCCCGGCTCTTTTCGAACTGATGACGATCTGGGATCACGTGCAGTTCATAGCAAAGGCGTACAGGCTGGAAGACGGGTGGCAGCAGGAAGCGGAACAGCTGCTGAGGAGATTCGAGATATTGGACAAAAAGGATTCCCTGAGCAGGGAACTTTCGAAAGGGATGCTCCAGAAGGTCAGTATCGTCCTGGCCCTGCTGATACGGCCGAAAGCGGTGATGTTCGACGAGCCGCTGATAGGCCTCGATCCGAAGGCGATCAGCGAAATGCTTGCCGTTTTCGGTGAACTCAGGCAGAAAGAGGTCAGTATCCTGATAAGCACACACATCATCGACACCATAGAAGATGTGTGGGACAGGGCATATATCATGAACAAGGGTTCCATTGTATACGAGACGACCAGGGAAGGTACGAACGGTAAGGATCTCAAGGAACTCTTCTTTGAAATGACCGATGCGGAGGTATCACAATGAGTGCGGTGGTTTTTCTGCTGGTCCGGCAATATGCCAACAGGATCAGGCGGCTGTTTTCAAAACCGCTGAATGCCATATTGACGATACTGGCAGTATTGTTCATAATGAGCGGCCCTGTTGTGATGCTTATCAACCCGAACTTTTACGAGGGCCTGGTAGGCGAGAAGGGAAGGGAGGTAGCCATTGCAGGAGTACAGCTCTTCATCGGGATAACGCTGATTTTGTCTGCGCTCTCGCAGCAGAGCGGGCTTTTTACATATTCTGAAGCGAGCATATTGTTCAGCGCGCCGCTGACCAGGCGGACGATCCTGCTGTATTCCACACTGCAGTCGCTTCCCGGTTCGATACTGACGTCGGTGTTCCTGTGCTTTTACTTCCCATGGCTCATCGGGAGCGTGATGACCCCGCTGAAACTGCTGGCTACGCTCCTTGTGATGTCGCTGCTTTGCTTCTGCATATTCATCATTTACTACTATATCTATATCCAGGATATTGCCCATGAAGGCCTGAAAAAGAGGCTGAAGAAATATGCATGGATATTCTTTGGCGTGATCCTGGCGATTTATGCCGTTATCTGGCTGACAAACGGGCATGACTTCGGAAAGGCAGCCATCACGTTTTTTGCCAGCCCGTACTACAACGCCGTCCCGCTGTTTGGCTGGGCTAAATGGGCTGTGGCAGCTTTGCTGAACGGCGATTACATTACAGGCTTCATACCGGCGACACTGCTGCTGGCTGTATCAGGATTCGTGCTTGCCAGGATGTATTATTCACAGGATGTCGATTTCTATGAAAAGGCGCAGCTTGACTCTGTCAGGCTGCAGCAGATGGTGGATGCCATCAGGAGCAGCGGATATGATGCAGGCGGTGTGACTATTAAAAAGGTCCGCAAGGCCAGGGGCAGTTTCAGGGAAGGGGCAGCCGCCATTACGTCCAGGCAGTTGCTCGAGATGAAGAAAAGAGGACCGGTGCTGACGTTCAGGGATTTCATCAACGGTTTGATCTACCTGGTGATCGGGCTTGCAGCCGGGATGGACTTTATATTCGTGTATACGATGATCGTTTTTTCGATGATCGTAAATACGACTACTGACAGCTGGAATGCAGAATTCAAGAAACCACACATATATCTCATACCTGAAAGCCCGTTCAGAAAGCTGCTTTATGCCGTGCTGCCCAGCATCATCAAAAATGTGCTGGCAGAGTCGGTGATAGTGCTGGCGGCTGCGATCATTTTCAAGGCAGGAGTGCAGGAGACCGTGCTGAGTGTGATCCTGCTTGCGGCTTATACGCTGCTGTTTACCTCAGCAGGTGTATTCACGTACAGGATCATGGGCAGTATGACCAACGTAGTACTGCTTATGGTCATGCGGATGTTGTTCATTATGGCGGCGGCCATTCCGGGCGGTGTTCTCGCCATAGTCATGATTGCGGCCGCAAGGATCGAAGATACGGTATTGCTGATGGTCCCGATGATCATAGTCAACCTGCTGGTCGCGCTGCTCTTTATCTTCCTGAGCCGTAAACTGCTTTTACAGAGCGAGATCATGAACTGACACAGTCATTCCAATGTAAGGCTCACAGACAGGAAAACCGGGCGGATGGCCTATCGCGCTGCAAAGTTACAGTTGATTGGCATCCGCCCGGCTTCAGCCTGACTTCAGGTCTATACCGGTTCGAAGGCGCATGATCCATGCCGGCAGGCTACTTGTTAGGACTGGTTTCCAGGCACAAGCGTAGCGCCGCTCTTCGCAGTTTCAGTTACCTGTGCCCAAATCACTTTCAAGCGGTTTTATCGATTCGAGAGCGGGACCCTCGATGACTTCTCCCGTGTATGTGAATCTAGATCCGTGGCATGGGCAGTCCCATGACAGTTCTGCCGAATTCCACTTGAGTTCGCAGCCCAGGTGTGTGCAGGTAGTGCTTACATAGTGGAGTTCACCGTCATTGTCCCGGTAAACGCCGACCTTATAGCCATCCACTTCCGTTATTTTTGCTTCTCCTTTTTCAATTTCCACGTCACCGTCAGGAATATTCAGCTTGCCGGATATCAGGTTTACGGCAACATCAAGGTTTTCCTTTATGAAATTCTTTGCCGAAACCGCCGGCGTGAAGCGTGACGGGCTGTAGACTTCCTCCCACGGACTTTCGCCTTTTGTGATCAGGTCGGTAATGATCATTGCTGCTGCGCTGCCGTTCGTGATTCCCCATTTGTCGTAGCCGGTGGCTATGAATATGCTTTCCCTGCCTGCTGTCATGGGTCCTATGAACGGTATCTCATCCATCGCGGTGTAATCCTGGGCAGACCACCTGTACGGTATGCTTTCGATATCTAACATCGGCTTTGCGAAGTCCCTTATGATTTCGTAATGATTGTGCAGGTTTTTGCCATGTCCCGTCTTGTGGTTCTCGCCTCCCACCAGTACGACCGAAATGTCGCTGCCCGTATGGGGACGAAGTGTCCTGCTCGGCTCATCCGCACTTATATACATGCCTTCAGGGAAACTACCTTTTACCCTGAGCGCCATCAGGTATGTGCGCTGCGGGTAAACCCTGGCGAAATAAAGGCCCGGCTTGTCATAGAAAGGATAGCGGGTCGCCTGGATCACGTATTTTGCCCTTATTTTCCTGCCGTTGTCAGTAACGACTATATTGGGGCTCCCGTCCTGGATGTCGACGGCCCGCGTGTTTTCATATATTTCACAGTCTTTACCGACGATCAGTCCGGCCAGCGCCAGCAGGTATTTGCGCGGATGGAAATACGCCTGGTTTGCGAATTTCATCGCACCCTCCACACCGAAAGGAAGGTCGAGTGTTTCAGTGTACTCTGCAGGAAGTCCAAGTTTCAGCGCCGCTTCCGTTTCATCCTCAAGCTTCCGGACCATGTTCCTGTCCTGCGTGAAAACATAGGCAGGGACTCTTTTGAAGTCACAGTCGATATTGTTGTCGCGGATTATCTTTTCGATCAGGCCGATGGCCGACTGGTTAGCCTCTGCGTACTGCCTTGCCTTTTCCTCCCCGACGGCATTGATCATTTTGTAATACTTGAGCGTATGCTGTGAAGTGATCTTCGCTGTCGTATGCGCAGACACGCCTTTTGCAATGCGGTTGGCTTCTATGATGGCGATTTTCAGGCCACGCCCGCGAAGGAGATAGGCAGTCGTAAGGCCGGTGATGCCCGCTCCGACGATCGCCACGTCCACATCGATATCATCTTCCAGGGATGGGTAATCTGTATCGCCCGTGGTACCGATCCAGAGCGATTCAGGTACGTCAGTGAATTTTATGCTGTTATTACCGTTCATGTTCATATGATCCTCCGAAATATGCAAAATCATATGCAATCTGTTGCCTGTTCCGATGCCTGTATCATCTTTTATATAGCTTTTTCAAAAGTATGATTTTCATGCGATGAATAAGTAATTAAAAGTATGAAGTGCGAAATGCGAAGTGCGAGACTGCCATGCATGGTAAGGCAAGCGTTTCACTGATGCGGCCCGGATCAGGGGCATTGGTGAAGCCACGGAAAGCGGGAGGAGGCAATGAGGCGGAGGAACATGACGAAACACGCATGCAGTAAAAAAACTGCACCTGAGGATCTGCCCTTCAGTGCAGTTTTTGTGTCATTTATCACATTGATGTTGCTGCCGGCCAGGTCTGGTCATTTACCTGATGCGGAGCAGCCGTCCTGCCGGTGTAATCGCCGGAACCGGCAGCATCGGAAAGTTATTGCATCCGAAGAACCTGTCTGGACCGGAGAAGCATTCCGGGCAAATGGGATCGCCCTCTCCGGTGGGCTCACCGGATCAGGAAGGATCGGCCTGGCCAGCGGGATCCCCGGAGCCGGTGTCCCCTGTATCAGGACCGGTCTGTCCTGAATCGCTTTCCCGGGCATCAGAATGTCCGCTGCCGGGGAAGTTATTGCCGGGCGTGCCGATGTCGCCGTAACCGCCGGAGCTGCCGTAATCACTGTGATCACCATGACCGCCTGGATCGCGGAATCCGCCAAAACTGCTGAAATTGCCGGGATCTCCGTACATGGAATCAAACCCGGCCTTTATCATGCTTATGGCTCCGATGATATAAATGCTGCAGCCTGCCAGGAAAAATACAAAACCGAAAGGTATTCTGATCCTGAGTATATCCATCACTGCGCCGACTGTCATCGGCAGAGTCATCGAATAAACGCTGATCTTGAATACATTGCGGTACGAGAGCCGAGTACCTCTGGCAACGTTAACGATCGCACCTATGGCGCTTACGATCAGCGCATTGATAAAGTTGCCGGCAGTGATGAATACGTAGCTAATGACGGCAATAACGGCGAATATGATAACGAGAATTGTCTTTAAATATGGGATGGTTTCCCTGATGTTGTCCCTGGTTATCGTAACATTGTTGTATACCAGGTTCCACTGCAATTCCTGTCTTTGGAGATAGCTCTTCCTGATATACCTGTCCCTTGTTATCAGTATCACATTGTCATACTGGTAGAGAATGTTTTCCACGTCTATACTAGGCCTGGTGTCGATCACGACAGGTGGGTCATCTTCGATGACGATGGGCATTTCTGCGTAAATTTCCAGTTGCCCGTTTTCGAGCCTGAAATCCGGGAATCCGTCTATCAATTCCCTGGAGATCCTGTCCGTTACCTCGCTCGTTTGGGCATACAAACCGATACATGAACCCAATGTGGACACTACGGAAAGCAGAAGCAGATAAACTACTACCCTGCCTGTGCTTTGCCTTAAAAACAGCCTGTACTTGCTGAAACTCGTGATGCTGTACCAAAAACTCCTAAACAACCCTGTTTTGGATTCGTTCATAAGGAACCTCCGGAACGTAATTGTATTTGGCTTTGACCGATTCGCTGCAATGCCGGTTCCCGGCACTTAACTCCGGAAACATGCCGCGGAACAGGCACATGGCCTAAAGCTGTCCGGCAGCTGTTTCTGGTCTGTTTGGCCGCATTTGTGGCTTTGTGAAAATCGATGCCAATAATCATACTTATTA
>JAKOPX010000113.1 GCA_029778665.1 Bacillota bacterium
CGATGCGCGGCTTCTTTATTTGCTCTCTGGATATTCCAACAATGAGATCATCCCTCTGAGCTTCCAACTCCATGAGCCTCTCCTTCGTGGTCGGAGTGATGATCCCCTGCTCGATGGCCGCCATAATATTCCGGATGGCCCTCTCTGTCTCTTTAAGCTGTTGCTCCATGGAATAGAGGACGGTATTCGTCAGCTCGCGCTCCTGAAGGGCCATAACAGCGTCGGCGATCTTCTCGATGACGTCATCCTGAAGAACCTGCTGCACAGTCTCGCGGACAACCAGCTCCTCGATCCACTTCTTTTTTACCGCCTTCTTATCGCATACGCGGCGGCGCTTGTTATTATTGCATTTATAGTAATAGTATACCGTGCCATGCCTGCCGGTTCCGCTCTCTCCGATCATGTTACCGCCACACCTGCCGCAGAACAGCTTCGTCGTCAGCAGGTAGTCCACTTCAGTCCGGGCCATGGCCGGGGCCTTTTTTGTTTTCTCTATCATGGCTTGAACCTCCTCAAAGAGCGCCCGGTCAATAATAGCAGGCACACCGCCCTCAATGCGGATGTCGCGGTATTGATAGACGCCGATATACTTCTCATTTCTAAGCATTTTCCTGAGACTGTTCTTGTTGAATGGATTGCCTCTGGAAGTCTTGAGCCCTCTCTCGTTCATTAAGTTTATGATCTGCGTGACATTCATGCCGCTGGCATAAAGCTCGAAAATCTCCTTGACGATCGGAGCGGTGGCGGGATCTATCTCGAAGCGCTGATCAGCTCCGACTCTATAACCGAGGGCTATGCCGCCGCCGTTCACTTTACACTTGAGAGCATTATCCTCCAGTCCTCCGATGATGTCCTGCCTCAAGTTCTCGGAATAATATTCAGCATACCCCTCAAGCATTGACTCGAGGAGGATGCCTTCAGGGCCGTCCGGGATCGTCTCCTTTGCATAGACAACCCGGACGCCGTTCTTTTTAAGTCTCGCCTTATACATGGCCGCATCGTATCGGTTACGAGCGAACCTGTTCACCTTATAGGTGATCACAACCTGAAACTTCCCCTTTGCGCTGTCTCTGATCATGCGCTGGAAGTCTGGCCTCTTGTCTGTCTTTCCAGTGAGAGCTCTGTCACAGTATTCCCCGATGACAAGCATCCCATTGCGCTCGGCAAACTCGTGGCACTCGCGCAGCTGTACCTCGATCGACTCCTCGCGCTGATTATGTGATGAATAACGTGCATATATGACAGCCTTCACGGTGCCACCTCCTTCACTTCTTTATTGGCAGTTTTTGAGCGTCCCAAAACCATCCGAGAGCGATGGTTATTGTGTCAGCGATCCAGCCTATACCAAACACGCCAGCGGAAAGAGCCCACAGCAGTCCGGTTCCTTTTTTACCTACATAGAAACGATGGACGCCGAAATA
>JAKOPX010000114.1 GCA_029778665.1 Bacillota bacterium
AGTCCGGAATCTTCTCCGAGATAGGCAAAAAAGGAGGCAATGGCGCCATCGACGCATGGGCAGCCATTGAAAAACATGCTGATGAGATCCAGAAATCCATGCCTAATTTAACGAGAGCTCAGGCAATCGACAAGGCATGCCAATTGCATCCCGAACTCGTACATGAGTACGAGAAAAATAGATAAGGAGGAATGAACATGTTTATCAGCACAGGAATTAATGATAGCCCGGTAATCACCGGGAAAGCAGCTGCAGCCATTGAAAATGGCGCTTTTCTCGCTGCCAAGTTCGACGAAAACGGAAACATTGTTCTTGCTGGCGCAGGGGATAATGCACTGGGCCTTTTAATAGCAACCACTCCGGAAAAAGTGGCAGCTGGCGAGGACGTAACCGTCCAGATTAAAGACATTGGCCTCTGGAAGACCGGAGGTGCCGTAGCAGCCGGCGCAGAGCTTACACCTGACACCAACGGAGCAGCTGTTACAGCTGCAGCAGGAAAATATGTCACAGCGATTGCTCTCGAATCTGCGACCGCTGCAGGCCAGGTAATCAAAGTACAAATAGTTAAGTCAGGCAAATTGCCGGCTTAAAACCAACAAGAAAGGAGATAGCAGACTATGAAAGGAACAAGCATATCTAACATTCAGGTACAGATCGCAAAAGGCTGGAGGCCCAATAACTACCTGACAAATATGAGCATGGCTTTCTTCCAGGAGGAAGGAGACTTTGTGGCCCCTTCAATTTTCCCGATTTGTCCCGTAGCATTGAGCTCCAGCTATTATTACACCTTCAGCAAGGCTGATCTTGCCAGAGACAATGTGCAGAGAAAACCTGCATTCGGAAAGGTACAGCCCGCATTGATGGGCCAGACAGACAACACCTACAAGTGCGAGGTAGACCAGGTAATCGTCGGAATCGACCAGATCGACGCTTTGAACTATCAGAGAAGCAATGCTCCCGGCGTAGCGGATCCGAGAAGAGCAAAGGTAAGGTTTGTTACAGAACAGCTGAAGCTCCATCTGGATCTTATTTTTGCACAGAACTTCTTTAAACCCACAGCATGGCAGAATGTATGGACTGGCGTAGCTGCTAACCCGTCAGGTAAACAGTTCCTGAAATTCAACGATGCCAACTTCGATCCTGTTAACTTCTTCGATGCCAGAATTAAAGAGATCAAGCAGAACGGCCGTAGAAAGCCAAACAGACTGGCTCTCGGCGTTGACGCATTCAACGCTTTAAAGAACCACCCTGACATCGTCGAGAGAGTGAAGTACACCGGAAGCACTGCCAACCCTGCAATTGTTACACCTCAAGCACTGGCTGCAATCCTTCAGATTGAGCAGGTAAAGGTTCTCGAAAGCACCTACAACGCAGGCGGAATCGGCCAGGAAGATATGCAGTTTGTATGCGCAACCGACGGAGCACTGCTCTGCTATGCAACCGATAATCCTTCCATTGACGAGCCCAGCGCAGGATATATCTTTACCTGGGATATGCTCGGAAACGGTCAGTACATCGCAATTGACCAGTACGAAGGAGAAAAAGGCACACATGCGGAATTCATCGAAGGCTTAATGGCTACCGACATGAAGAAAACATGTGACGACTTGGCAATCTACTTCGACCAGTGCGTATAAAAGAAAAGAAGGAGGATGGGCACAGATGAACGGTAACAGTTACGGTTACATTTGCAAAAAAGCGTGTGTACTTGGAGGCGTCGCCTATTCAGAAGGCGACGCTATTCCAGCTGAAGCCGTTCTTCCGAGCCGTGAAAAGGTCTTAATCAAGCAAGGGCTTATAGTTCCGGCAGTGAATGTTGACGTGCTACTGGAGGAAAACAATTTTTTAAGAGCGAAGGTAGCCGAGCTTCAAAAGACCGGCGGAGAAGCCCCAGAATCGCCCAGGAACGACGAAAAAGAGCAAAAGGGTATTATTATACCTATCACTGCAAAAGGCGGCCTAATTGAGCTGGAAATGACGCCAGAGGATATAGTAAAAGCTATAGCTACCCTGCAGCTTAATGCAGAGGAGGCTGCCAAGGAAGTGGGCGCAATCGATAAAGAGGAAATCCTTATACTGATTGATGCGCTTGACTACAGAAAAACGGTCAAGACAGCAATCCTGGAAAGGGTAGCCCAAATGGAGACCGGCGGAGAGGAAGAGCAGGGCGACACCGAGGAGGATAAGGGTCAGGGTGATGCATAATGGCAGAGAGAAGCTACACCTACGACCCAACGAAGATCAAGGAAAAAGGCAAAGACAGGATGCGCTTCGAGCTTGGCGACACCATGGTAGAGGGAGGAGCCGAAACAGCAGCCCTTTCCGACGAGGAAATCAATGCAGTTTTGGAGATGTACCCAAACAAGTGGAAAAAAGCCAAACTGGCGTTACTTGAAAGTATATGCCGGCGATTTTCATACGAGGTAGACACCGATGTCGGTCCTCTTTCCCTGGGTCTACAGGCCCGTGCAGAAGTATGGCGCGAAATGTATAAGGAGCTCAAGGCCGAATTAGGTAATTATTCAGTACCGAGTGCAAATCCGGCCGCGATAAGCGGTGACCCATACTTCTACAAAGGAATGATGGATAACCCGGCAGCAGGACGAAAGGAAGGTGGGGGATGTGTATCTCAGGCCAGGAAACCTTTATAAAGACTTCACCGTAGAGAAAAAAGGCAGGTCCATAAGCTCACGCGGGAGAGCAAAAAGCGGATACAGCGACGACGGAGAGACAATAAGAGGTATCCTGGCCGAGGCCAAACCCCAGGAAAAGGAGCGATGGCGGCAGCTCCAACATCCCATAAGTCACGTAATAGTCCAAAAAGGAAAACCCAAGGCGGCTCCGGAAGACCGCCTGGTCTTTGGAGACAGAATATTCTTCATCCAGGGAGTAGACGAACCGGGCGCCTTGGGACTTTGGACCATTTACTATGTGGAGGAACGCTTCGATGGCTATGAACATCAAGATTAAACCGGAAATAGACAAGATCGTGGACCAGATAAATCACGAAGCTAAATCAAGAGCCTTCAGGGCCGCCAATGAGCTCCGAAACGCTGCGCTTAATGTCCTGCGTGGCCAAAGATCAGGTCGCGTTTACAAAAGGCCTTTTTCAAGCAGCAGATATACAGCATCTGCGCCAGGAGAGCCGCCTGCAGCAAGGACCGGTAACCTGCGCATGAGCTGGAAGCCAAGGACAGGATCGGAAACAGCGGGCAATACCTTAACGGTAAGGCCTGCGATTATTACTGACGTTAAATACGCTCCAATCCTCGAAAAAGGATTTGACGGCGAAGTTCAGAAGATAAAGAAGCTGAAAAAAGGCGGTACCAAAACGATAAACTACCACCTGACTATCGAACCGCGTCCATTCGAGGAACCGATAATCGAGGCTGCAAAGCCGAAGATTAAACAAATCTACAGCGAGCCATATCTCAAATAAATTCAGGGAAGGAGGGAAGCCATGCCGTTAATTAAAGACACAATCAATATAGTATTTGATAAAGCCAGCGTGCACAAAGGAGACCTAATCAGAGCAAAGCATGAAACATGGGAAGAACCCAGGAACGGAATTGTAACAACGGTGAGCGATAATAAGCTGACCGTTTTATTTTTGCCAGGCCTGGGGAATGTCACGAACTACTTCACGATACTCGCTTCAGAAGTAGCTGCCGGGAAATGGACGGTCAAATGGACTACCGACATGGAGACCATCAAAACCGAAGGCACGGCAGGCGATGAACAATGACACTGGAAGATTTGATTTATAACCGACTTTTAGCCAGCAAGGACCTAACGGACAAGCTGGCCAAGTTCGATAATCTGCCGGCGATTTTCTACCAGGCAGCTCCCGGAGACCAGGACGATGGCTGGAAAGGCAAAAAGCAGTATCCGAGGATTGATTTTGTGGTGGATATGCAGGCCAATCCAGAAAGGCAGAGCTCCGGTTTAATGACGCTCAATATATGGTGCATTGAATCAGGAACACCTCCGGAGGAAATAGAGCCGGAAGTGCGTGCTGCTTTATGCGATGTATTCATGCAGCCGGCCGAACAGCCTCCGTATTGCCTGGCCTGGGTAAGATC
>JAKOPX010000115.1 GCA_029778665.1 Bacillota bacterium
AAGTCTGTGACTTCCTTTTCCATCTTGTCGTAGGTCGCGGCATCCTCTGCGGAAACCATGCCGCCGTTCTGAGAGTGTGTATTCAGGAATGATTTTGCTGCTTCCCATGCCTTCGCTCTCTTGTCCATAAGTTCCATAATCTGAGTCATAATAAAAATCCTCCTTTAATGTGCGAGAAGCGAAAGGCGCTTCTCAAGATCGATAACGGGTACCATGTGTTTATCTGCTTCCGGCTTTTTCTTTGGAATCAGCCTTGAGAGCAGTGAATCTGTGACAGCCTTGCGGGAGAAAAGCATCTCTATGGTGTCGTCTTCTTCCGGCAGCGGGTTCTCACCGCCAGCGAAAAGAACCTCATCCGCAAAGCCGAGCTTCCTGGCCTCCTTGGCATTCATCCAGGTTTCGGCATCCATGAGCTTTGAAATCTTCGCGCGGGAGAGCCCGGATTTGATTTCATAGGCGTTCATAATAGATTCCTTGACCTCTGACAGCATGTCGATGGCCTTTTGCATTTCTTCGGTATCGCCAATGGCGATGGTCGCCGGATTGTGAATCATCAGCATGGCCACGGGGCTCATACAGACCTTGGTTCCGGCCATAGCAATGACGGATGCCGCAGAAGCGGCAAGCGCGTCAATCTTGACCGTGACATTGCCCTTGTAGTCCATGAGCATGTTGTAGATTTGCGCAGCAGCAAAAACATCACCGCCCGGACTGTTGATCCAGAGGGTGATGTTCCCGTCTCCTGCATTCAATTCATCTTTAAAAAGCTTGGGTGTTACTTCATCGCCGTACCACGTCTCATCGGAAATTTCTCCGTCGAGGTAGAGTGTGCGTTCGCTGCCGAACGAGTCCGGTTCCTCGTTTCGCACCCAGTTCCAAAACTTTCTGGTCATAATGCCTCCTTACGTTTGTGCCGGGAGCTGCCGTTTTCTGGCTGCTGCTCCGGTTCTGTTTGTGGTTCTTCTTCTGTTTCATCCGGTTCCTCCTTTGCAGGTGCCGCAGCCGCAAAGATACCTGCGTCCGCGAGCTTTGTCATGTTGCCGTTGATGAGATACAGATCGCCGCCGTCCTCTGCCGGAATGCGGTCGAGGTTTTCAAGCTCCCGGATATCATTGGCGGACATCCAGCCGTTCTGGCGGCCTGTTGCATAACCGTTCATACGGCTTTGGTAATCGCCACGGAGCAGGCCGTCCACATTGAATTTGAAGAAGTATTCCTTTTTCTCATCCTGCGTCAGGAGCGCACGCTGCATCGACTGTTCCCAGCGGCAGACCCATGGGTCAAGCGTGTACTTCACGAATTCCAGTGACTGCTGCTCGATATTGGAAAAGCTCGATTTCTCAAGGTCGCCGATCATGTGCGGCGGAATGCGGAAGATACGCGCAATCTCATCAATCTGGAACTTCCTTGTTTCAAGAAACTGTGCCTGTTCAGGTGAAATGGAGATAGGCGTGTACTTCATGCCTTCCTCCAACACGGCCACCTTGTTGGAATTGGAGCTGCCGCCGAAGGCTGCGTTCCAGCTGTCGCGTACTTTATCCGGATCTTTTACAACACCAGGATGCTCCAGAATGCCTCCGGGCGTCGCACCGTTAGCGAAGAACTTAGCTCCGTATTCCTCGCAGGCAATCGCCATGCCGATGGAATTCTTGGCCATTGCAATCGGCGAGTAGCCAACCAGACCGTCGAAGCCGAGCCCTGGGATGTGAAGCACGTCATATGGAGAAAGCCGGACACGGCTTCCGTTCATTGTGTGCGCCTCCTCCTGTGAGGTCTGGTACTCGTAATAAAGGTGTCCATCCTCGTC